>JBDHXS010000310.1:0-8056 GCA_039810845.1 Runella sp.
TTACTTGAATACTAATTGATGTCCCGCTGATATCACCGCCAGTGTTATTATTGAACGTTACAGGGGCACAATTACTACAGGAAGTGACGATAATCTCCCGACTCACCTTAATTTTAGCTAAGTTGTTAAAAGTTCCAACAAACATTCTTATAGCTCCGTCAATTTTAATATCTCCACCGAGATTATTGTTAAAAACGCCATTATTGAGGTAAAGACCGCCTCCTATACTGATAGTTGGCCCCATCGTAATTTTTGCAGCATTTGTAAATGTGCCAAACTCATTATAAATGCTATAAGTATTTGCGTTATCAATTTCAATTTCCCCGCCAGCGTTATTATTAAAAATATTCCTATTCCAAAGCCCATATTTACCCACACTTGCAGAACTACCAAGAATAATTTTTCCGTTGTTTTGCAAAGTACCGTTATTGTAAAGTCCTGATGTATTACTTCCGTAACTCTTTGAACCATTGATGCTAAGGTTACCAAAAGCGTCAATAGTCAATGTAGCCCCACTTTGTACTTCAACTGAATTGGCTATGGCATTAATACTGGCATTAATACTGGGCTGATTGGCTGGATTTGAAGGAATAACAACATTATCAGTTGCAATAGGCAATGTGTTTGCACTCCAATTGGACGGAGTATTCCAATCGCTACTCGTAGTCCCAGTCCAAGTATTTGTATTTTGGGCTATGAGACAGGTCGTACACAAGTAAAATGTTGAAAACAGCGCATAAAAGTAATTCTCCCGCTTATGAAATACTTTATGCGGAAATAGTTGCTGGCGGATGCTATTCTTACAAGCATTTATTTTGACGGAGAGCTTAGAAAAAGTAGTGTGGTTCATAATCGAGTTTATTTAAAATTCATGGTGCTTATCATATTCTCGCTGTATTTAACTCAAATTTAAGCATTTATACTTAAACAGCAATGCTTCCAAAGGCTGCACTTATAAGCCTCGGCTCTCAACTTTAGTACTTTAGAAAAATGAGTGCTTATTGCGCTAAATACGCCTTTCCACTACCGTTTACGTGGTAAGATTTGTTCTCACGTGTATCTTTTATTCGGTTCTTTTTAGTGGCTTTTATCAAATTTGTTTCTGGAAGAGTCGCATCTGCGTAGAAAAATCCATTACCAGCCTCGCCGAGTCCCGAAACCGTTCGATAATAGGTATTGTCTTCACAAATTAATTTTTTGGTTAAACTGTTTTCTACCACATACGTCGCAGGATTATAAAAAGCATTCCCCGAAACAACAGGATTGGTGGAATTATACACAATGACTCCCTTGCCCAAATTTTCGCCAACATCTGGTCTAAATTGATTATTTTTGATTGCTAAGTCTTTGGTATTGTGAGCAATAACTGTTCCGCCCCAAAACTCATTATTTTCTACGCTGTTAGCGGTGGTTTCGTCCAATCTTAAACTGCTTTTTCCTTCAAACTTATTTCCCAAGTAGCGGTTTCTACGGTTGTGGCCGTAGCCAAAAACTTCACCGCCATTTGCTTGAGTAAAACGATTGTTTTCGATTAATAAATCATGTCCCCAAAATTTGGCTAAATAGGTATCTTTAACGCCATGCCAAAATTTTATGGTATTGTTTCGGTAAATACAAGCACTATCCAAATAAGCAAAAAACACCCCACTTGCAGCCAAAATAGGGTCGTTTGTACGGTTATTGGCATCGAAGGAGTTGTCTTCCCAAGTTACATTTTGATTTTGTGCCGACAGCCCAGCAATCGGCGATTTGGTAATGGTATTATTTGAAATTAAGATAGCTTTTGATGTTTCAATGTGCAAACCTCGTTCGTAGCCTTCAACGGTATTGTTCATAACCTTTATGTGATTGCAGCGGTCATCAACAGAAATTCCACAGCGTCCAATTTCTCCCTTTTTTACTTTCGCCCTGTTTTTTGTAATGATAAAATTTTGGGTTTTGGCATAGACTGTAATGGCATCTCCGTAGGCATCTACTGTTTTCTCTCTTCCATATACGCTTTGAAAATCGTTGTTTTCTATTATGCCCGAACCCGCAGCCCCAACAGCCAAAGCACTCCCATAAATATTTTTGAAAGAGCAATCACGTATTTCTATTCGTTCACAATCACGCAATAAAATAGGGCGTGCAAAGTTGGTTAAGCTGTTGGGTGCAATCGGATTTCGGCTGCCAATAAAATTCAACCCCTCCAAAATGATGGTTCCCCAGTTGATGATATAATCGTATGTGTCAGAAGTCTTGAATACCGCCCCTTCGGCACCAGAACACATAAAATCAATGAGATTGCCTGCTTCCCCTTTTATTTTTACGGTTTTACCCATCGGCACTAAGATAAACACAGGATTATTGTTGACTATCCAAGTTCCTTTCCGCAATACAACCGTCTGATTGGTGGTAATCGCTAAATTAACTGCTCTTTGAAGACAATAGCTATCATCTGAGTCACCTGCTTGCTTCAATGTCCTTGCGTCAATAGTACTTTTGTGGGTTTGTGCTTGCACAACAAACCCACAAGACAAAAAGAATAAAAAGAGGATTGATTTTTTCATTGTTTTAGCGTATCCATGAGCGCTGCTTGTCCTATTGAACCAAGCATTGATACAAATTTTACAGCTTTGTTTTTACAATAGGCAAACGGATTTGTGACGGGTAAAGGGTAGAATGATGAATTTGGTTATGCGCCACCACGCCTTGTTTCTCATCATAGTTATTACCACCTGTGTTCAAATTTCGTTCAAAACGAGGAAAATTACTGCTCGAAACCTCAATCCGAATGCTGTGGCCTGGGGCGAAATAGTTGGAAGTGGACATCGGGCTGAGGGTAAGTTTATAGACTTTGCCTTTCTCCATCATTACTTCTTTGTCAAAACCTTCACGGTAACGAGCGCGCAAAATGGTTTCATCCAAATTATACGCCTTGCCATCAGGATATACATCCAAGATTTTCACCGTAAAATCGGTATCCTTCGCATCCGAAGATACGTACAACGTCGTTTCGATAGAACCCGTTACCTCTACCCCATCTTTGAACGGTTCGGTGGTATAAACCAAAATATCATTGCGCGACTCCATTTGGTGTTGGTCAAACGAACCACCCTGAACGGCATTGCCCGTACAACACACATTGCCCCCGTACGAAGGTACTGGATACGCTGGGTCGTACGTAAATGAATCCATTTTATCGTCTTTCGTCAAAGGCTGCGTTGTCAATTTTCCGTCTCCGTGCAAGCTATTGGCGCGGCCACCGCTGTTCAAATAATAGGTCGTCATTTCGGCATTGGCAGGCGGCCACGTATCCGACGATTGCCACTTATTTGAACCCATGGTGTAGTACTTAACGCGGGGCGTTTTTTCGGCAAAACCATTGGCTTCTCCTTTCAAATGAAGGTCAAACCAGCCGTAGGTCATGCTGTCGTAGTCCAAGCGGGCATCCCCTACGCTGCGTTCGCCTACGATGGTGTTTTCGGTCGCTCGTTTGTAAGCACAGTGGAGTGTAGGCGCAATGACTAAGAACTGATTATCCGCCATTTCTTTGGTTTTGGCATTTTTACGAACGTGGTTGAACAACGCCAAATTTGGACTCGACGACACATCGTACCACGACACAAACCAGTAACTTGGCTTATTGAACGGCATATTATCGTGATACAACCCACCCTTAAACCACTCAGGGTCATTGGGTTTGCGGCGAATCATGTTTCCATACACGCCCTGTTGTCCATTCACGTTTTTTATAATGTCCGAAACGGGCAAGTGACGCAGGGCTTTCGACCAATCGACAGGAGGCATTTCGGTCGCTAAATCAAAATAGCGCGATACGCGTACCAACTGCTCTTGGGTGGCATTTTTAGGAAACTCGGGGCGAATGACGTCGTTTTGAGTACCGTACAACCAAGCCGTAAAAAGCATTTGTTGCGCTCCCCCACGGTACCAGTTGCCTTGCTCCCAAAATTCTCCTACTTTGCCCACTCCCGCGCCAAATCCTTGGGGAATCATGGCAGCGTGGGCAGGGTGATTGAGCGAGGCCACGGCCATTTGCCATTCTGCCGTAGAAGAACAACCCAACGTCCCGATTTTACCATTGCTCCACGGTTGTTTCGACATCCATTCAAAAGCGTCGTAGCCATCCGTCAGCGGTGTGCCTAAAATGTCCCACGTACCTTCCGAGAAAAAACGACCGCGCTCATTCTGAACCACATACGCATATCCTCTGCGAACGGCTTCGTAGGCCGCTTGGTAGGTTCCTGTACGCATTTCACCGTTCCCCCATGAGTTGAAATTATAGGGTGTTCGTGAAAAAATAATGGGGACGGGTTTATCGCCTTTGGGACGATAAATGTCGGTTGCCAAGCGCACGCCATCGCGCATAGGCATCATCACTTTTTGGTCGATGACCGCAATGTCCTGCAATTTTTTTAGAACATCTTCTTGTGTCCAACCAAATAGCGGGGCCGTCAATAACAAAATAAGGAACAGTTTTTTCATTGTTGATTTAGTTTGAGGGAAGATATGATTTTTGTCCTAGAGAAAACCCTAAAAGGAGCTTGTGGCCTGATTTTAACGTATTTTTCTCCCTGTAGCAAATCTACATTAAAGCGGGCGTTTTTAAAACAGAAAAAACAAAATACGGGCTGAAGCAAGCCCTGTAACAGCAGACTTTTGAAGGGTTAGGAAGAATATTGGGGAGTTGGTTTGGCACTTGCTGTATGGGAGACAATCTGTTTATTTTGTGTTCGGGATTGTCTTTCAGAACACCTCGAATAACAAGGGAGGTTAATTGATGAGCTCATCATTTATAGATTTCTTTTCTACTTCTGTTATTATATTGTCATTATTGATTCGTAAATAGTGTTGTAATATTTATGGTTTGTAATTACTATGACAAGTTACAGACAAACTGAATACTAACGGTGATGAATTTTGGCCCACGGTTTCAAGCAAAAAAACAACCTTTAAATTCCTATAAATCACTCAATACCATGCGTATCTTTTTTACGGGCGGCTCAGGAAAAGCCGGAAAGCACGTCATTCCGTACCTGCTCGACCAAGGCCATAAAGTGCTGAATGTGGACCTCACGCCACTCAATCATCCAGGAGTAGCTAATCTAACCGCCGATATTACGGATTCCGGGCAAATGTTCAATGCCATGACTTCTTATACTGGATTTGACGAATTGGAACCTGGCACGGGCGTCCCCAAATTTGATGCGGTCGTTCATTTTGCGGCAGTGCCGCGCATATTACTCAAACCAGATAACGAAACATTTCGGGTAAATACCGTAGGTACTTATAATGTGATTGAGGCGGCGGTGAAATTGGGCATTAAAAAAATCATTATTGCGTCGTCAGAAATCACTTACGGTATTTGTTTTTCAGACGGCCAAACCAACCCGAGTGTGTTGCCGTTGGAAGAAGATTATGACGTTGACCCCATGGATAGCTACGGATTGTCGAAAGTAGTCAATGAAAAAACAGCCCGCACTTTTCAACGTCGCTCAGGATTTGACATTTACGCCCTTCGCATCGGTAATGTGGTTGAACCGCACGAATACGCCGAGCTCTTTCCCCATTATTTCAAACAACCCGAAGTACGCCGCCGCAATGCTTTTTGCTACATAGACGCCCGTGACTTGGGGCAAATTGTGGACTTGTGTTTGAAAAAAGACGGCCTCGGCTATCAGGTTTTCAATGCAGGAAATGACCACAACGGGGCTGTTATCTCGAGCAAAGAATTGGGCGAAAGGTTCTTTCCGAACGTACCCATCACGCGCGAATTGGAAGAGCACGAAGCCCTGTTTTCTAATCGAAAAATCCGCGAAGTACTGGGCTTTAAAGAACAGCACAACTGGCGGAAATACGTAAAAGGAGAGTGAATTGTCCCGCTGTTGGTATTTGTTCACCAACAACTTTTTTTGGTTGCCACAGTAGGTCATATGACCTACTGCGGCAACCAAAAAGACTCACAACGGCAAAGTAAAACTATACAGACTTAGGGGGATTGTCCAAGTTAATTGTCATTGGTCTGTACCCTCATTTTTGCGCTATGCTCTATACTTTCGGTATTTTTATTTCTTTTTTTCTATCGTTTCTAATTTTTACAAAGCAAGGCCGCAATAGAGCCGATACCATCTTGGGTGTTTGGATGGTCGTCATCGGAATTCACCTTTCCAGTTATTATTGTTTCAAAACAGGAGTCATCTTGACTTATCCCTTCATTGTTTGGGTCAATTTTCCGTTGCCGTATCTGCACGGGCCGCTTTTGTTTCTTTATACTCTGGCGCTTACGTCTCTTACTCCCTTCGGTTTCCGAAAAGTGGTGACGCATTTTATTCTGCCCGTGTTCATACTGTGGCTGTATGCTCCGTTTTTGGCTTTCTCCCACCAACAGCAAATTGAAATTATCCACGCTAACGGCAAGGGTTTTGAGACGCAGGCGCTAATCACCTCTACCCTCCTAAGTATTTCAGGAGTTTTTTACGTCTATATCACCCATCGGCTACTGCACAATCACCAAAAACGGATTTTGGACCAATTTTCCTACCAAGAAAAAATCAACCTGCGTTGGTTGCAGTTTTTGTTTTATGGGATGGGGTTTATGTGGGTATTGATTATTATCATCGGAAACGATGATTTGATTTTTTCGGCTTCTGCCATTTTTGTGGTATTGATTGGCTATTTCGGCATCAAACAGGTAGGCATCTTTACGAATCAAATCCGCGAAGGATTGGAGAAGGGTTTGAAGGAAGAATTAGTAGCGGCAGAAGTAGGCGAAGCAATAGGTCAACTCAAAAAAAAATATGCTAAATCAGGTCTGAATGAAGTGACTGCGCAAGAGTTACACCTTCAGCTCAAACATTTGATGGTGGTAGAAAAGTTGTTTACCGAACCAGAATTAACTTTGACCGATTTATCCAGTCGGTTGGGGGTTCATTCCAACTATTTATCGCAGGTAATCAACGAAATGGAAGGTGTTAACTTCTACGATTATATCAATTCACTTCGGGTTGACGAATTCAAAAGATTAACCTTACTACCTGAAAATCAGAAATATACACTCCTCGCTCTCGCTTTTGAATGTGGTTTCAACTCAAAGTCAGCTTTCAATCGTTTCTTCAAAAAAGCCACCGACCTCTCACCATCGGACTACGTAAAACAACGCACTGGAAAATCATTTTTATAGGTTCCACCTTACAGGCAGGGGCGATTTGTTTTTTTGATGGGGGCAATTTTGTGGCTCAATCAAAAATCAATATGCATGAAAAAAGCACTTTGGATTATCACTGTCATTCTTGCCCTTTTAGTGGGAGTTATTCCAATTTCTTACCTGTCAAACGGCATCAATGAGGGCTATTTAGCATTAAAAAGCCCAGAAGTATTACACAGCAAACTGTGGTGGTTCTTTCTCTATGTCCACATCATTTCGGGAGGCATCGCCATTCTGATTGGGTGGGTTCAATTCAACAGAAATCTACTCAAAAACCGTGTCAACTGGCATCGAAACATCGGAAAGATGTACGTCATATCCGCTTTATGGTGCTCCCTTTCAGGCTTTTACATTGGCCTTTATGCCACAGGCGGTTGGTTGGCAGCCTTGGGATTTATCGTTGTGTCCTGCATTTATTTTTACACCACCCTAAAAGGCTTTTTGCACATCCGAAACAGGCAACTCATTCCACATCAAAACTACATGACGTATAGCTACGCTACCTGTTTGGCGGCGGTTTCTCTTCGGGTTTTTGTGCCGTTGTCTTCATTGATTACCGACGACTACATCTTGTCTTATACCATCATTGCTTGGGCGGCATGGATTCCTAATCTGATTATTGCCTATTGGGTCAATAAAAATAGACAGACAAAAAGGGCTATTGTTGCCTGAAAATATGTCCCAACTTGCACGCACGAGCGCCTGACGATTAGATAACTCCCACTTTTGTCGCTCAAACCAATTTTAATCAAGATGAAAACAGCCAAAACAAAAACCATCGGCGGGCTATTGACGGTTTGCCTACTGCTCCATTGTTCTACTACAAATGCGCAGTTAACGCCCCCAGCCCTT
>JBDHXS010000311.1:0-8018 GCA_039810845.1 Runella sp.
AAGGCATACGTTCCTTTCACCCGTGTAGGGTAGTCTTTGAGCATGTGTAATTCTAATACAAAAGTCTCACAATTAAACAACGAAGCATAACCTGAACTGTACCGCGGGCCGTCGTTGAACCCTTGATAACCTGTTTCAGGTGTTGCTCCAAAAGCATTGACATAGGGCACAGGCTGAAATCCCGACGCAGTTAGTTGTTTGTCGAGAGCAGGGTTGAAGGTTTTGGTGAAAAATCCCGACACCAGTGGATGAAATTTGTCCTTTTGAGTAGGAAAATACGTAACAGCGTGCTGATAATCAGCACCGTTGGAAGTGTGATTGTCAATGATAATGTGGGGTTTCCACCCCTGAAACATCCTTTGCCACGACTCAGAATTTTTAGAATCTGTTTTAATAAAATCGCGGTTTAAATCATAATTGCGTGAATTGGCCCGAAATCCATAGCTGTTGGGACCATTTTGATTGATGCGCGATATACCCCGATTCAGGCACCCGTCCACATTATAGACGGGGACAATACATAACATAACATTGGCTGGAATCGCTTTTTTCTCTAACAATTCACGCGCCCACATCATGCTGGCATCTATGCCTTCGGGTTCACCAGGGTGGATGCCATTGTTGACCAAAAGGGTGACTTTTCCTACTTGTGGTTTGAAGATTTTGTTGGCCGATAACACAAACAAATGCAGCGGTTTCCCAATGTCGGTAGTTCCGACTTCAATCAAAGAGGCTTGCTCATATTTTTTATCAAGTTCGCGATAAAACTGAATGATTTCGTCGTAGGTAGCGGTTTCTTGTTCTTTACTTTTTTCATAAGGGGTGATTTGTGCAAAAAGAGAATGGCAAAAGAAAACCAAGAGTAATAATTTTTTCATGCGTGTGAATGATGAAGTGTAAAGATGATTTATACAGTTTTTAATAAAATTTTGTGGGTTTGTCCTGCTGCCAAACGATACCTTCGTAAGCCATTAGCAGGCTGACCGATAGGTAGCAGATTTTTTATTTCTTCGTTGGAAGGAACCATCAGCTCTCCTTCGCAGCCTTTGGGTAAGGAAATTTCAATGAGACGATTCCCTGATTTTCCATTGGCACTAAATAAAATGGTTCCTTGAATTGTATAGTTAATCAGAGAAAGTTGCTCTAAATCACCTAATTGAGGTCGAATTTGAACTTTTTTGAAAGCAGGAGTAAGTGGCTGAATCCCTGCTAAATTCATGTAAGTGACCATTAAAGGGGCAACTGCGCAATGGCTCCACTGTTGAGTATTATCGTGGCGTACATGCCACCATTCAGCTATGGTATTATTCTCTGCTACAGATTCAATGTCATACCAGCGGGTGCGAAAATCGTCAATAATGGGTTGAACAATTCCTGTTTTGGCCAAAGCCCAGTATCGCCAATTGGCGTTGGCAGGGTAGGAGAGTCCCATATTTTCAGGAACAGTTGCCAAGGCTTTTGCACAAAATTTGGTGATACCTTGTGGGCATTGGTCAAACAAAATCGCCGTGGCCAGCGAACGGTCGCAGGTGCGTTCTTCCTTCTCTTCGGAAATCCAAGGTAAATTGTTGACAAACATCCCTTTGGAAGCACTCCAAAACGTTTTTATCGTGACACTTTGAATAGACGCTCCTACTGCCCGGGCTTTATTGGCTATCTCAAATAATCCAAACGCCTCACACAAAGGGGCAAAAGCCCGTTGCATCATGGCTGCAATGTAGAGATTGAAGGCGCAAAGTTTATGCCGTTGTTTTTTGTAGGCATCGTGATCAATCCAGACAATAGGCACTCCCAAATTTTCGACGGGGATTAGCCCGTTTACTATCCTGATTTTCAGTAAATAATTGAAAAACTTGACCAAGCGAGGCATTACTTCCGTCAAGGCCAATTTATCGCCCGTGTAGAGGTAATAATACCAGCAATCGAAGTTGAAACCTACGCCGTGGTCGAGCAGTGGCCCCCAAGGTGTAATGCCTACTTGTCGTTCCATGATGCGGGCTAGACGGTCAAAGGCAGGCCAAGCATCCAAAAAGTAGCCGTCTAAAGTAATACCTTGGCTATAGGTATTGACAAACCGAGCATGGAGCAATCGGTCACCAAAAACATTTTGAATACTGTGCAATTGATGACCACAATCGCCACTGTACTGCTGGCGTTCGCGGGCCATTCCATCTACAATTGTTTCTTGGGCTGAATTATGAACCGTATTGATACAAGCTTCTAAAACCTTCTGGATTTTAGGGTCATTACACTGGATTTGAGGAGGGTTAGGCCATAAATACTGCCGCCGTCTCATTCCTACATTACTAATCACAGCTTGACCTTCTGTACCATGAATATGTAGCTGCAACCAACGAAAAGACTCATAGTCAAAGGTTTCAAAACGATTTGTGCCTGTACGACAGATAAAACGTGTCCACGAATTGAACTTCGTATTAAGTAGTGGCTCACCACCTATGAGGTGTGCTTCTTGTACCATCAATTCTACAACAGTACCGCTGGGAGCATCTATGGTAAAGTAAGGGAAGCCTACCGATTGTTCCTTAAACTCAAAGGTCAATATAGCCCCACGTACTTTGTCCACATTGACTGTCCAGCTTTGGGCAGTATTGCTTACGACAGACGGAATGCGATTGACTTCGTAGGCATCAGGCGTACCAAACTCAAAATATTCGTAAGGAGAACGTTTCCAACGTACCGACATAGACTCGGCCAAACGATGAATAGAAATGAGTGTTTCTTTCAGCAATGGAATGCTCCTCTCACGAAGTTGGGAGGTTTCTACTCGGCTTCCTACATCCATGGTATATTCGTTAAAGTTACTATTGATAGCGGGTTTATTAGCAGGATTATTAATTTCCTGTGCCATAAGCCACTCTTCAAAAGGTACATATTCTAAAGTATACCATTTTTGAGGATAAAGGCGAGCATCAAATTCTTCCTGAAAAGCCCGTAAATACCATCGTTTGTATTGTCCTGGTCGCCAGCTACGGGCAATGAGTGTTTGCCAATTACCATCAGAAATGATTTGGAATGTATTTCCATTAACAAGTTCTATATCCAATTTGAAAAGAAACCCAGGCTTTCCAATAGGCCAAGTCCCTTCGCCGTGTCCATAAAACAGTACCTGAGCTCCAATAATGTTAGGGCCGGCGGTAAGATAATTGGTTAAGTCAATGGGGTCGGCTTCGGCCCAACGTGGGTCGGAAGGAGCAGGGCCAAACTGAATGCGTTGTCCATTGGCAAAAAGTAAATAACGACTATCTCCAATGATGTACCCTTTGGCGCTTCTTGGTTTGGCCGCAAGTGTGATTTCTTTCCGAAATAAAATAACGGTATTGGGCAGACACCGCTGCATGGGATACCAAATCCACTTGGCAGGTGTCAAATCAAGTGTAGTATTGAGAGGAGGGGGGAGTAAAGAGTTTATTTCGGTAAGTAACCCATTTCCTTCGGTTGGCTTTGGCGTAGTAGGTACCCACCACAGAGAAAGACTACTTAAGGATGAATTTTTTAGAAAATCGCGTCTTGAGGTTAAGAAATCAATCATTGGGGTTAGGTACATTAAGCCCACAAGTTACACAAGCCCAGCGATTTTTTTATAAAAAATTAGGCAGAGGATTATTATTTCCCTCTGCCTATTGTGAAGTAAAATGTCGTTTGCGGATTACCACAACCTTTATTCTTTTCCCCCCATTCGTGCGTTTTTATTAAGCCTTTGGAGTAGCATTTGTGTAAATACCTGCTCTGCTTTGTAAAGTTCAGCCAATTGTCGTACGTTAATTACTTTCAAAAATTTGCTCATGTATTCACGTTCTAAATCTACTTCTTTCTGCTGAAGATTGAGCGTTTCTTTGATATTGGCCAATATTTTTTCATCGGGCGTAGTAAGTGTATTTGTTTCGACAATCAGCCGACGCAATTGTTTTTTAATGTCTTTTTTCTTGGAATCAAATTCATTATAAACAGGCCAAAATAGCTGTGATTGCTCGGTAGAAAGATTCAAGCGATTGGTGATGAGGCCGATTTTGGCATTATCTATCTTTTGATTACCGCCTTCTTGAGCAATCACCGTTTCGATACAAAGTGTGGCAATTAATAAAAACAGGAACTTTCTCATGGTTTGTGGTATGTTATTTTTATATGTTTCCTTCCAAATCAGCGTCTTGAATGGCTTTTTTGAGGTCTTCATCGTCCACATTGAGTTGTTGCAATAACGCTTCCTCGCCGCCGTAAAGTTCATTTACCTGTGTATGCTCGCTCATTTCTTGTTGCGTAACTTGATTGTCTTTCAGGTATTTAACGATCTCCTCGTCGGTTACTTGGCTAAGCGTTTCTTCACCTAAAGAATGTTGTTGTTGAGGATAGGTAATCCAAAGTAAAGCCCCTACCACACTTGCTGCTATGCCTACCAACGCAGTCCGTCGCCACGACCAACTGATGGTGAACGTATGTTCTTTTTCTGCAATATGTTCGTGAACGCGCGTTTGCATCACCGAAGGAAGCTTATCGAAATATCCTTCGGGAACCTGATAGGGTACTGAGCGGTTGAGGTCTTCTAATTTTATCCTTTTCATGGATGTGGTTTATTTGGGTGTCGGATACTCCTCTGAGTACCTTAGAATCAACCATTTTCTATTTTGACAATTCTTATACAATAAAGTTTAATCTTCGCCGTTCAAAAATTTCTCAATTTTTGTAACTGCATGGTGATAACTAGCTTTCAAAGCCCCTACGGATGTTCCCGTAATATCCGCAATGTCTTCGTATTTAAGGTCATCAAAATATTTCATGTTAAAGACCAGCCGCTGTTTTTCGGGTAAAGTCAATAACGCTTTTTGGAGTTTCAGTTGAATTTCATCGCCTGCCATGGGGTAATCGGCATGACCTGCTGCGCTCTCCAGTTTTTCAAGCAATTCGCCTTCGACGTCGTTGATAGACATAAAAAAGCGACGCCGTTTTTTGTTCAAAAAATTCAAACATTCGTTTGTCGCAATCCGATATAGCCAAGTAAAAAGCTGGGCATCGCCACGAAAGGTTTCGAGTGCTTGCCAAGCTTTGATGAATGTTTCTTGTGTCAAATCATCGGCATCGTCGTGATCAATCACCATCTTGCGAATGTGCCAATATATCTTTTGCTGGTACTTGCGCACCAGTTGATTGAAAGCAAAATTTCGGCTTTCAGGATTAGCAAATTTTTCAAGTATGGCTTGGTCGGTCATGCGCTACGCTTTATGTTAAAAGTTATCTGTTAACCGTTATTTTGGAGAGATAGAGAGTATCACATATTGATAACAGATAACTATTAACATTTAACATTTAACCTTTTCTTGAAATAGCTCTTTTAGCCGCAGCTACGATGTCTTTGGCAGTAAGGCCGTATTTTTCCATCAATTGGGCAGGAGTGCCGCTTTCGCCAAAACTGTCTTTCACTGCAATGAACTCTTGCGGATAAGCTTTGTCTTGAATCAACAACTCAGCAATAGCACTTCCTAAGCCACCGGCTACTTGGTGTTCTTCGGCAGATACCAAACAACCTGTTTTCTTCAATGATTTTAAGATGGCTTTTTCATCCAAAGGTTTAATGGTATGGATGTTGATGATTTCGGCACTGATGCCTTCAGCTTCGAGCATCTCACCTGCTTGAATGGCTTCCCATACCAAATGGCCTGTGGCAAAGATACTTACGTCGGTGCCTTCATTGACCATCCACGCTTTACCGATTTCAAATTTTTGATCCGCATCTGTAAAAACAGGAATTACAGGACGGCCAAAACGCAAATAAACAGGTCCTTCGTATTCTGCTACGGCAATAGTCGCGGCTTTGGTTTGATTATAATCGCAAGGATTGATGACCGTCATACCAGGCAAGGCACGCATCATGGCCAAATCTTCCAAAATCTGGTGTGTAGCACCGTCTTCGCCTAAAGTTAATCCCGCGTGTGAGACAGCGATTTTGACGTTTTTGTTGGAATAGGCCACACTCTGACGTACTTGGTCATAGACACGGCCTGAGCCGAAGTTGGCGAAAGTGGTTGCAAACGGAATTTTACCTCCGATGGTAAGCCCTGCTGCCATCCCAATCATATTGGCTTCTGAAATCCCACACTGAATAAAACGATCGGGGTTTTCTTTGATAAAGGCATCGAGTTTTAATGAACCTACCAAATCAGCACACATGGCTACCACATTGGGATTGGTTTGGCCTAATACTTGCATCCCCGCGCCAAATCCGCTACGGGTGTCTTTTTTTTCGGTGAAAGTGTATTTTTTCATAATGAAAGCCCCCCAGCCCCCAGAGGGGGGGAATCTATATATGAAGCCCCCTCTGGGGGTATGGGGGCTTGGTTTATGTGTTTTAATTTATTTAAAAAGTAAGCTGCGCTTGGGCAATTGGGATGCGCGGCGGCATTTCGGAGAGAAAAGCCTTTGCGTAAGTAATTGAGCGCAAAACGTACCTTGCGAGTTCCTATACCACGGCCTGTTTGATGTTGAACGATGGCTCCTATTTTCTCGAAAGGAATAGGCTCTAATTCTGGGTAATCAATAGCCATTGACTTACCGGCCATTACTGAAAGCGTCTGACTATCTGCTAAAAACCATGCTTCAATTTTTTGTACTGCAACGATAATGAATTGATTTTCTCGTTCGGTAATTCGCTTCCGAGTCAGCGTAATGCAAGTATCATCGTCTCTGTCTGTCAGAATAAAAATATATTCAGCTCCTTTTTCTTTTAAAATTGCTTGAAATGGAATGATATTGTGGGGCAATAAATTTCCATTTCCTTGGGCATCAATGGCTTCACTCACACAATCTATTTGTAAGTCAGCCAATAGACTTTGAAAGTTTTCAGAGTCAATGATTAATTTTTCGGTTTCCCCCTCTACAATAAAACCTACTTTTACCACGGCAAGCCCCCTCCTAAGGCAGCGGTTAGCCAAGCTTCATCCATCCGTAAACCGTGTAAATTTTGGTTTTTTAGCTGTTTTATAACTGTTTCTCCTTTTTTCTTATTTACCAAGATAATTTCTTCGGGAGTAAGTTCGGATACTAAGGTTTGTGAATGGGTATTCAGCCAAATGTAGTGCCCCTTAGTTGCGCAAGCCTCCCTAAAGAAGTGAACTAATTCTCGAATAATTTTTGGATGTAACCCATTTTCTGGCTCCTCGATGCACAAAAACTGAGGCTCATCCGATTGATAAACTGCCGTTAAAAGCGCTAAAATGTTGTAAGTGCCATCGGAAAGTAAATCTTTGGTAAAAGGCTTTTTGATTCCTTTTTCGTACATCACCAACGTATCAGTACCACTCAACTCACTGGAAACGATTTCAATATTCTCAAAACCGGGAATAAACAAATCAAGCCATTCTTTGATTTCTTCTCGCTTGCTTTCGTCTAAAAGGATGCGTTTTAAGACTTTTTCGAGGTTGGAGGCGGAAAAGTTTAGCTTTAAATTATCATAATAATTTATCTTCTGTTTGTCTTTATTACGGATAAATATTCTGGAAGTTGCTTCTTTTCTAAACTTCTCGTATTCTTCTCTCTTAATTTCTAAGTTGGTTTTTATAGCATGATTGCTTATTTCCTGAGCATTAGAATACCATCTTCCAGAGCCAAGCATTAACCTATGTTGAACGTCGACAAAATAAGAATCTGAAATATAATCTGATTGGATAACATCAGCGATAAAACTAAATTCAAATTTCTCTGAAGGGGAAATATTTCTGTGATGTAATTTATCTGGCCCTTCAAATAACCGAATTGTTTCTAACGTAGCATCTAAAAAGAAAAACTCCAATGCCTCAAAAATATTCGACTTACCCGACCCGTTGGGGCCTACAAAGACCGTAAACGGGTTGGGTTCGACGATTTCCAAATCCACAATGGATTTGAAGTTTTTGATATGGAGGCGTTGGAGTTTCATTGGAGATGAACTTTGACAAAGTTTCAAACTTTGTCAAAGTTGAAAAGTTGATTTAATAATCACCCAAAGTCTCAGGCAATTGCGCTAATGCCTG
>JBDHXS010000312.1:0-8005 GCA_039810845.1 Runella sp.
ACTTGTTTTATATTTTTCTTGCCTTTGGCTCCTTATTGGTTGTATTTGGCCATACGAAACCGTTCGCTTACCTACTTTACTACGGTCAATCCCTGTATTCCAGATGGAGGCGTATTTGGAGAGTCCAGAATGGATATTCTTGATTTAATTGATTCCAGCTATCTTCCCTCTGCGGTTTTTGTTCCATTGGGAGAAGATTGGAATACGGTGGTAAAGAAATTAGAAATTGCTAAAATTAACTTTCCCCTTATTGTTAAACCCGATGTGGGCGGGCGCGGATTTAAGGTATATAAAATTGCCACTTCCGAGGAGTTGAAGACCTATCTCTCCATGATTTCTCAGTCTGTGATTATCCAAGAATACGTGGACTATGATCTTGAATTGGGGGTAATGTATGCGCGATTGCCGCACGAAACTTCGGGGCGAATTACGTCGGTTGTTGAAAAAGAGTTTTTGAGTATCGTAGGAGATGGACGTTCGACAGTAGGGGAATTGTTAGAAAGAAATGAACGTGCACGTTTTTCGATGGCAGAGCTTCGCCAACGAGTACAAGAGCAATGGAATGAGATTCTGCGATTAGGCGAAAGAAAGATGGTGCAACCTATTGGTAATCATTGTCTTGGGACTAAGTTTTTGAATGCAAACCCTC
The DNA here is from genome assembly GCA_039810845.1 of Runella sp. Classification (GTDB taxonomy): domain Bacteria; phylum Bacteroidota; class Bacteroidia; order Cytophagales; family Spirosomataceae; genus Runella. The sequence continues at coordinate 650 of JBDHXS010000312.1, forward strand.
GTATTAATGCTGATTTGGTACGCGTTTTCGATGCAATAGCCTTACCCATTGAAGGATTTTACTACGGACGATTCGACCTGCGCGTGCCCAATTGGGAAGATCTGTATGCGGGAAAAAATATCAAAATCTTGGAACTCAACGGAGCTACTTCTGAGCCAGGTCACGTCTATGACCCCAACTATCGGCTGTGGCAAGCTTACCGTGATATAATGTACAATATGCGGATTGTGGCCGATATTAGCGCGGTCAATATCCAACGTGGTTTTAAACCAACTCCACTCCGAAAACTGATTCAAACTTCAAGGGAGTTTTTTGCTGTAAGTGGGCAATTGTAGATACGCAACTATTTGGGTAAATCATTCGTATATTTACTTCATAAAACCTATCTACTCTAAACGTCAGTCGAATGTCTCCGCAATTTCCTATCGAAACGCGTTATTGGTTTCTACGTGACCATCAACTTTTTAGACACCTTGATTCTGCCGAACTTCGTCAAATCTGTTTGATTACTAATTTTAAATCGGCAAAAAAAAATGAGATTATTTATTTTGCTCATGATGAGCACAACCGCGTCTATTTCCTAAAAAAAGGTATTATTAAGATTGTGGAATTGGACGCCGATGGTAATGAAACTGTCAAAGAAGTGATTCAAAAAGGCGATTTATTTGGCCAAATCACCTTAGATGATGCTGAAATGGATGAGTATGCCGTAGCTCTTTCTGACTCCGTAACAGTTTGCAGTTTTCGGATTGAAGACTTTGAAACAGTCATTCAAAAAAACCCTTCGCTGGCCGTAAAGTTTACTAAATTGGTAGGCTTGCGCTTTCGCCGTTTAGAAAATCGGTATTCCAATCTAATGTTTAAAGATGTCAGAACACGTCTGCTGATTTTTTTGGAAGAATGGGCGCAAAAAGAAGGCGCAGCGACCCAAGAAGGCATCATGCTCAAAAACTACCTCACCCATCAAGACATTGCAGGTTTGATATGCAGTACGCGTCAAACTGTTTCGCAGCTGTTTAGTGATTTGAAGCAACACGGCTTACTCGACTATGACCGTCAGCGCATTCTCATTCCCGATTTACGACAAATAAAAGGTTTATTAGCCTAATTTCGGTTTAATGTCGGCAAGCCGACATCTGGTTACGTCTAAGTTGGTCACCTTTGTTCTATAAACTTAAAAAATATACACAGATGAAAAACAAATGGCTTGTGATTGTGGTGGCACTGATGATGTCAGCCTGTCAGAAAACAGAAGAGCTACAGCCAGTTTCTTCCGTTAATTCTTCTAATAATGGTATGATTACTAATAAACCCATTGATCAGTTTGATGTTACGGGACAAAAATTACTAGCGCAAGGAGATTTTATGTCAAATGTACATCCAACTTCGGGCAATGTGAAACTCTACGAAAAAGAAGGAAAACGCACCTTGGTTTTTGATAGTTTCAAGACCGACGGCGGTCCAGATTTACGGATTTATCTCTCAGAAGATAAAGCTGCCTCTAAGTTTGTAGAAGTGAGTAATAAAGTCAATGCAGGAAATTACTTTGTAGAGTTGCCTGCTGCTGCTGATCCCAAAAACCAAAAGTTTGTCCTGATTTGGTGTAAACAGTTTTCAGTGCTTTTTGGCAATGCGGAACTTAAATAACAGGCATTCCATATTTGCAATTTATCTGTTTTAACTCGGTGTCGCTCTGTGAGGTTTTTTGTAAAGCTTAGTGACTATAAATAGGTTAAAATCAGTCTTTCAAAACATTCATAACTCCTTTAAAATCAATGAAAAAAATAGTTTTTCTGCTACTTTGCTTAGTAGCAGCCTTCAACAGCTATGCCCAGTATAATTATCCTAAAAAACAAACATACGGTGATGTAGCAATTTCAGCAATAGGGGGGGCTTCCACAGCTTTTTCTTACAACAATCTGTATGGAGTAGGTAACTCCAAACGCTTCAAAATTGGCTGGGGCATACGTTTAACTTCGTTTTTTGGTAAAAACCTTGATTATTATACCGCTCCTGCAAGACTTACCTCGGGTGAGGTGGGGCCGCAAGTTTTGTTTGTTGAAAATGTACTTTCCAACATTGATACGCTCAAACTAACCAAAACACAGACAAATGCTCTAAATCTTGATATTCATTTGCAATATAGTTTTCGCAAATTGGATATAGGTTTCAACATAGACGCGATTGGAGTCACCTTGGGTAGTGAACAGAGCGGGGCATTTGTGGCCAAATCTACGGGATCGCGTTTTCACGGAACCCAACAAACAGCCAAGCCAACAGTTTTTAACTTATTGTTAGTCAGTGATAATGATCTTGGTAGCCTCAATTCAGAACTGTATGGGCGGTATTGGTTGAAAGAAAATATTGGTTTGCGTTTTGGAGCAAGTTTCCAATTTACAGAATATACTACTTCTCAAAAACTAACTTTTGAGAATGACCGCTTCCGAAATAAAGCTTTGATGCCATTTGTTGGAATTTCTTTCAAATTATAAATCAGACATAGCCATGAAAAAAATCCTAATTTTTGTATTTTGCGTAAGTATATCGGGTAATGGGTTTAGTCAGGCTTGGCAACCTGTATCAGCAGTGATAGGTTTTAGTGTCAAAATGTTTGGCGTGGGTGTAGAAGGTAAATTCAAAGGCTTGGTTGCCAATATTAATTTTGACCCAGCAAATCTTACATCAAGTAGTGTTTTTGCAACGGTGGATGCAAGCACCCTCGATACTGATAATACTCTCCGAAATCGCCATTTACGTGAAAAAGAAGATTTTTTTGAAGTAGCTAAGTACCCTAAAATTACGATGAAATCAACCAAAATTGAAAAGGCTGGGAATGGGTACATCGGGTATTTTGACATGACAATCAAGTCTATCACCAAGTCGCTAAAAGTGCCGTTTACGTTTTCAAATACTAATAATAAAGCCACTTTTAGTGGAAGTTTTATCATTAATCGCCGCGACTGGGCCATCGGTGGAAATACCCTCGGTATGTCTAATGAGGTAAATATCAATTTAACTGTTAACGCCATTCCAAAATGACCTTGTTGCAACAAACCAACCAGCATATTTTAACTCAACTTCGTGATTTAATTAATACCCTATCGTACGAAGCATATTCTTTGCCGCTGGCATTGCTACATGGGAGTGGTGTAGGGCAGCATGTTCGTCATACACTGGAATTTTACCAATGTCTTTTTGAGCAAGCTCCTTTGGGTTTTGTAGATTACGATGCCCGCAATCGTGATTTAAGATTGGAAACTGACTTAGCTTTTAGTAGTATTTTTGTAGAGCAACTAATGGTATGGTTGAGTCAACCGATTGAAGATGAGATTCTTTTGATGAAAGTGTTTTTTGAAGGAGAAAGCCAAAATATCCAAACTACGCTGATGCGAGAGTTGATTTATGTGGTCGAACACGCCATTCACCACTTTGCTATTATTAAAATTGCCCTCAAAGAAGAATTCCCAGAGATTGAACTTTCCTCCAATTTTGGCGTAGCCCATTCTACCATCAAATATCGCGAAAATTTAAAAGAGTTCAAAGTGTAGAAGGTGAAATGGGGCCGTATGGGCGGGTAAAGTTTCATCAGTAAATTTACAAACCATAGGCTATAGACTGTAAACCGTCATCTATGGATTATTAAACTACTTACTAAAAAATGTGTTTTGTAACCTATCTTCCATACCAGCAAGGCTTTATCTTGACTTCTAATCGTGACGAACATGTGGGACGACCCAAAGCCTTACCGCCTAAAAAATATACAATCAATGGGCAATCAGTGTTTTATCCCCAAGATAGGCTGGCGGGCGGAACTTGGATTGCGACTTCATCCAATGTCACCCTTTGTTTATTGAACGGTGCTTTTGTCAAGCATCGCCATCAGCCTCCTTACCGACAAAGCCGAGGATTGGTTTTGTTAAATTTTTTTGACTACAAAAACTTTGATGATTTTGCCCAAAACTATGATTTTAAGGGCTTAGAGCCTTTTACATTGGTGGTGGTAGAACAAAGTGATACTCTACAACTTAATGAAATGCGATGGGATGGGGGGCAGATTTATCATAAACTATTAACGGCTGACATGAGCTATGCCTGGTCATCGGTAACTTTGTATTCTAAGGAAGTGGTTCAAGAACGAGAGCGGTGGTTTGATGAATGGCAGCAACAGCACCCTCTTTTTGAAGGAAATGATGTTTTAGATTTTCACAGTTTTGGAGGAAAAGGGGATACTGAAAATGACTTGGTCATTAACAGAAACGATGAATTACGAACAGTGAGTATAACACAAATCCAAAAAACGACCGAACAGTTTTTAATCAATTATTGGGATCGAATGAACGACCAGCAATATCGTTATCGGATTTTTGATACTGATAAAGTATTGCATAAAGGGAAAATTAAGAAAGGTAATCTATTGGCTACTAACGGCTAATTGTGAGCGGGTAAGGGTTTCATAAGGAATATTTACGGTTATGGTAGTACCTCCGTTAGGTTGACTTTCAAAAGATAACGTACCACGAATATCCATAGCTCGCTGACGAATATTCTCAAATCCCATTCCGTCGCTATCTTTTTTGTTAGGTAATCCTTTTCCATTGTCAGCTACGCTCAATACCACCCGTCCGCCGAGCCGTTGAAGTGTAATGTAGGCTTTAGTAGCTTTGGCATGTTTAAGAACGTTGTTACATAATTCAAGTCCGATCAGATAGAGATTGAATTCTGTTTCAGGAGTAAACCTTTCGGAAAAATCACCGCTAGTTTGAAGACTAAAACGCGTAGTTCCTGCTGAGTTGAGTTTATAAACTAAACGCTCTAATACTGCCAAAAGTCCTTGTTTTTCTAAATCTTCAGGGAGCATATTGTGAGATAAAGTACGTACTTGACGGCACGCGTCAATCATCATTTCTACGACATTATCATAAATATCTCTTTCATGGCGATCTAATTGTGACGGATCGAGTATTTGTAAACTTAGTTTTGCAGCAGATAGCAGACCACCTAAATTATCGTGCAACTCCGAGGCTACACGCTTTCTTTCGGTTGTTTGTCCTTTCAAAAAGGCTTCTTCAATTTCTCGTTTTTTACGCGCCAATTCTCGGTTTTTCAACCTTAATTTCCTGCTATACAAAATTAAAGCTACCCCAAAGGCAGTCAATAGGGTCATCCCTGCCATCAGGAAATTGCGGGTACGGTTTTGAAGCGCAATTTGTTGCTCAAAGCGGGTACGATCTACTTCATATACGCGTCTCATATCAGCTAAGGCAAGCAAACGCCGGTTGAATCCGAGGCTATCACGTAAAGAAGCCGCACGCTGATAAGCACGTAAAGAGGCAAGTTCGTTGCCAAGTTGTTGTTGGGCAACAGCTACAGTTTGGTACGCGAATGGTTTGAGATTGGCATAATTATTCTGGTTGGCAATAGAAAGTGCCCTTCTGGCGTAAGTAAGTGCCTTTTGATAATCTTTTAGGATTAAATGTGCTTCTCCTAGACTATTGGTAACCGAAGCAATACCGCGCGTATGGTTAGCTTCGGTAAAAAGAGAAAACGCTTTGCTTAAATAGGGTAAAGCTTTTCCTGCACGATCAACTTTATTATAGTAATCTCCTATCTCTTCAAAAGTACCCGCTAATGAATGTTTGTTTTTAAGGGTTTGAGCCACTTTTAGTTGTTCATCAAACATCTTAACGACCAATTCATTTTTGCCCCATTCTTGATAGAGCGTGTTCAATAAACTATAGACTCCCAATAGATATTTTTGTTTGAGGGGTTGGTCTTCAAATGATGTTTTTTCCAGTTGTTTTAGTGAGATGAGTAGATATTTTTCTGCGTTAGGGTAGTCAGTAGATCGCAAAAAACTTTGTCCTAAATTTTGTTGAATCCTCCGCTCTTCAGTACAATCTTTACCAGCTTGTTCGCAAAGTTTAAGTGCTTCTAAAGTCAATTCTAAAGACTTGACATAATCGTGATTACGACGGTATTTGATTTCGCGACGGAGCAAGGCCGCAATGAGCATCGGTTTGTCTTGCTGTTTTTTTGCCAACTCATACAATTGGCTATTATAAACCATGCTTGTATCCAAATCGCGGTAGTCATCTTCGAGATACAAAGAGCCAAGCAGGTCTAAAACTTGCATTTTTTTGGTAATTTGCTGGGGAGAAACAGCCTGTTTTTCGACACTCGATAGCAGTTTTTTAGCTACTACTCTGAGGCTGTCTTTGTAGGCACGGTCGTAGTTGCGGGTGTGGTCAATGCGGGGAACTTGAGCTATCAGCCCCGTTAGTGATAAATACCCAACGCATATGAATAGCCATTTTTTCATCATTAAATGTCATAAAATATAGGGTAAAGGGCTGATTTTGTGTTGCTTCAGCGCACTAATTTAAAAGAAACTTACTAAACAGAAAAATGAAGGTGAGCTTTAACACCATTTTAATTTGTTTTTAAATCGGTATTAATCCTTCAGTTGGTGCTTTGTTCCGAAAAACAACATCGTAGCGCACCATGAAGTGTTTTATTTTAGTTTTAAGTTTACTGGCATTTATCTCGCAGGCGCAAGATTCTCTCAAGGCCATTCCTGAAAAAAATGAATTGAAGTATAACCTGAATACTTCAGGATCACATTTCTTTAAAGTTACTTTTTTGAATCAAACTTGGGTACGCTACAACAATAGCAATCCTGGTACTACTGTAATGGCCGAAGCGGCCCCGCAGACGTTGGATTTAGGCTTACGCCGGACACGGATGCAATTATTTGGCCAAATCTCTGACCGCGCTTTCATTTATATTCAAATGGGACTGAACAATTTTAATTATACCAATGGATTTCCTGCTCTCGGTAATACACAGGGCATACCCAGCAACCGTAAAATTGCCTTTTTTGTGCATGATGCAGTTGTTGAATATGCAGCTTTTTCCAATAAAGATTGGCTCAAAATAGGTGGTGGGCTCACCATTCTGAATGGCCTTTCGCGATTTAGTCAGCCAAGTGTAAGTTCGATAATGACAATGGATGTACCTGTTTTTGCTCAAGCTACTGTTGACCAGACCGATGAGTTTTCGCGTAAACTGAGCCTATATGCACGGGGGCAAATAGGAAAATGGGATTATCGAGTGGCCTTAACCGACCCTTTCCCGATTGGAACGAACGGTACGACAGTACCCCCTATTTCTGCTAATTCTGTTTTTGCTTCAAAAGGTCATCACAAACAGTATCAGGGATTCTTGATTTATAGCTTCTTTGATAAAGAAAATCACCAAACACCCTATATGACAGGCTCTTACCTCGGAAAAAAAAGAGTAATGAATCTGGAGAGTGGTTTTATCTCTCAAAAGGATGCTACATGGAATGTGACCAAC
>JBDHXS010000313.1:0-8001 GCA_039810845.1 Runella sp.
CGTTACGATTTCGCGGACAAAATGGGCGATTGAATTTCCTGCTAATTTTATGCTCATTGCAAGTATGAATCCCTGCCCTTGTGGCTACTACAATCACCCTGAAAAAGAGTGTGTTTGCCCTCCAGGTACGGTACAACGCTATCTCAACAAAATCAGTGGCCCGCTACTCGACCGCATAGATTTGCATGTAGAAGTGACCCCTGTATCGTTTGACCAAATAGCTTCTACCCGAAAAGCTGAAAAAAGCGAAGACATCCGCCAGCGAGTTATCAAAGCGAGAGAGATTCAAACCCAAAGATTCAAGGATAAAGCAGGTATTTATTGCAATGCCATGATGCCCTCTCCGATGGTAAAAGAAATCTGTGAGATTAATCCCGCGGGCAAAGCCCTTCTAAAAACAGCAATGGAACGCCTTGGGCTTTCGGCTCGCGCTTATGATCGTATTCTGAAAGTAGCGCGTACCATTGCCGACTTGACCGCAAGCCCTGACATAAAAATAGAACACTTAGCCGAAGCGATTCAGTATCGAAGTCTGGACAGGGAAAATTGGGCAGGGTAGTTTTTAAGCTATGTTTTGGCGAACTTTGCGTTAAGTAAAAATAAAGCTATTGAACCAATATGCCCGATTTTGATCATAAAGCGGAGTTAGCCAAAATCCCCTCTGAGCCTGGTGTGTATCGCTATTTTAGTGAAGAAGAAGAAATTATTTACGTGGGAAAGGCCAAAAACCTGAAAAACCGTGTGAGTAGTTATTTCGTCAAAAACCATGCTGACCGCAAAACGCGGCGATTGGTGAGTCAGATTCGGCGCATTGAATTCACCATTGTCCATACCGAATTCGACGCCTTATTACTTGAAAATCAGCTCATCAAGCGTTATCAGCCACGCTTTAATATTCTCCTGCGCGACGATAAATCGTATCCTTTTATCAAAGTTTTTAACGAGCCTTTCCCGCGCGTAGAAATGACTCGACGTGTGGACAAGAAGACAGGAACCTATTACGGGCCTTTTGCCAATATCCGTGGCATGTACAACCTGCTCGATATGTTTCGCGAACTCTTTACGCTTCGTACCTGTACACTCAATTTGTCGCAGGAAAATATTGATGCTGGGAAGTATAAGGTGTGCATGGAATACCACCTCAAACGATGCAAAGGGCCGTGCATGAATTTGCAGTCAAAGGAAGAATACGAGCAGGAAATCACTCAAATCCACCAGATTCTGAAAGGGCAACTGAGCGTTCCGCAGAACTATTTCAAGCAAAACATGATGATTGCAGCCGAAAAAATGGAGTTTGAAAAAGCCCACGAATGGAAGCAAAAGCTTGATTTATTGCAAAATTTTCAGGCAAAGTCAACCGTCGTTAATCCTAAAATCGGCAATGTGGATGTGGTAGCAATCGCTTCCGACGAAGAATCGGCATACGTAAATTACCTCAAAATTGTGAATGGCTACATCATGGCTGCTCAAACGCTTGAAGTGAAGAAAAAACTTGACGAGTCTGACGACGAAATCCTGGCTTTGGTGCTGTTTGAGATGCGCACTACCTACGAAAGTGACGCCAAAGAGATTATTTCCAACATCGAAATTACGACCGATTTTAAGGCGGAGGTTACCATTCCCAAAATCGGGGATAAACGTAGCTTATTGGATATGGCACTCAAAAACGTGCATTATTTCCGCAAAGAAAAAGCTGAACGCAAGCTTATAGAATCTAGTGCTACTACCAATCGCCGCGACCGCGTACTCATCAAGCTCAAAGCAGACCTTCAACTGAAAAGTTTGCCACACCACATCGAATGTTTTGACAACTCCAACATTCAGGGTACAAATCCTGTGGCAGCTATGGTGTGCTTTAAAGAAGGGCGTCCGTCCAAAAAAGATTATCGGCACTTTAGTATTAAGACGGTCATTGGCCCCAACGACTTCGCGAGTATGCACGAGGTCGTAACCCGTCGCTACACGCGTTTGCTTGAAGAACAAGCCGAATTGCCCGATTTAATCGTGATTGACGGTGGAAAAGGTCAACTCAGTGCTGCCTGCGATGCCCTCAAAGCGCTGGGAATTTACGGTAAAATACCTATTGTGGGTATTGCAAAGCGATTGGAAGAAATCTATTTCCCCGAAGATTCGTTACCGCTTTACATTGACAAAAAATCAGAGTCACTACGCCTCATCCAACAAATTCGTGACGAAGCCCACCGCTTTGCCATTACATACCATCGCGACAAACGTAGCCGAAATGCTTTTGTAAGTGAACTCGAAAATATCGAAGGTATTGGCAAGAAAACCGCCGCTAATCTGCTGAAAGAATTTAAGGGTGTCAAAGCCATTCGAGAGGCAGAAGTAGAAAAAATCGCGGAGTTTGTAGGGAAAGACAAAGCCCAAAAAATCAAGGAGTATTTTGCAAATATTGAGCAGTGAAACCAAGCAAAAGACCAACGCCATCGCTTAAGTGATGGCGTTGGTGAATAAGACAACAAACAAAAACGCTCACACCAAAGCCGAAACTTGTGCTTTGATTTCGTCAAATGAGATATCGAAATGCGAAGCGTCATAAACGCTTTCTCCGTTGCGGATGATGAGTGCCTGCGGCGATTCGTGCCAAACGCCAAACTCTTCGGCTATTTTGTTGGAAATAGACCGATAGGCAATCAAATCCAAATAATAGGGCTTCAATTCACTTACTTTGTCTTCTTTCCAATTACGCTCCAAACGTCCGAGAGCGGTGGCACTGATTGAGCAGCGGGTGCTGTGTTTGAGAATCAAAACGGGGTGTTGGTGTGATTCTTTCTTAATTTCGTCTAACTGAGCAATGTCAGTGAGTTTATTCCAATTCATTTATTTGAGACTTGAATTAGTGAATGAAGAATTGAGTCAATATTTTTACGTTCATAACGTAACTTCCCTTAAAATTGTTCGCTTTTCTTTACACCATTGGTATCTACTTATCCACCGCATTGGCTCGCATTGTGGCATTTTTCCATACTAAAACACGCAAATGGGTAACTGGGCAGCGTAGTTGGCCATCAGCAGTCAGCAGTCAGCAATCAGCAATTCACGATTACAGAGTAGGCAGTGGACAATCGCCAGCCACCAGTCATCATCCACCAATCCTCTGGTTTCATGCAGCGTCTTTGGGAGAATTTGAGCAGGGGCGGCCTGTCATTGAAGCAGTTAGAAAACATTATCCAGAAACTAAAATCGTGTTGACTTTTTTCTCACCATCAGGCTACGAGATTCGGAAAGACTACGACCAAGTAGATTTGGTTTGTTACCTCCCTACCGACACCCCAGCTAATGTCAAAAGATTTCTAAATGCGATTCGTCCCAGTATGGTATTGTTTATCAAGTATGAATTTTGGTATAATTATTTGCACGAGCTAAAAGCCCGCCAAATTCCAACGATATTGTTCTCAGCTATTTTTAGACCCAATCAACTATTTTTCAAGGGATATGGTGGTTTTTATCGAGATATGTTATTTTGCTTTGACCACGTTTTAGTACAAAATCGTGCATCAGAAGGACTTCTAAAATCCATTGGTTATCGTAACGTCACATTAGCAGGAGATACGCGCCTCGACCGTGTTGCTCACATTGCAGCTCAAGCCAAATCCTATCCTGAAATCGAAGCATTTAAAGGAGAAGCACCCCTGCTCATTGTAGGGTCGGCATGGCCCGACGACATGGAGGTACTGATTCCGTTCCTCAATCAGTTTACCCACCCCCTTAAAGTGATCATTGCACCACACGAAATCAACGTCGAGCAGATTGAAAAATGGCAAACGCAATTGCAAAAAACAAGTTTGCGGTTTACAGTTTATGGTTTGCAGTTTACGGCTGGGGAAGAAGGGAAATATAATACATTTGACACTCCGAATTCTGACCTTGACACTACTGACCCCTCGCTACTCACTCCTCATTACTTATTTCTCGATACCATCGGAATGCTTTCATCGGTTTATCGCTATGCTGATTTTGCTTACATCGGCGGAGCTTTTGGCGACGGTTTACATAACATTTTAGAGCCTGCCGTATTTGGAATGCCCATTTTCTTTGGGCAGCCTCACTATCAAAAATTTCAAGAGGCTCACGATTTGCTGCACTTTGGAGGTGCCACGACCGTAGCCAACGCACAGGAATTAGAACATACTTTTATAAAAGTCTATGAAAATCAGGAGTTAAGGCAACGAAAAGCAAGAATTTGCCTCAGATATGTCAAACAAAATGCGGGAGCAACGGCGAAAGTAATGAGTGTGATAGAAGATAAACTTTCGGCATATCGGCAAACTAAGTAACGGCTATTCAATGAGGCTAATTTTCTTGACCGTTCAATAAATTTAATAATCCATTAACCCAGTTTTTTCGGATTAACCATAAAGAGCGAGTATATTCGGTATAAAGAAACAAAACTACTCGTTATGAAACTTCAAGACATTTCGCATATTGAGCAAACGATCCAACGAGCTGAGAGCAGTGATTCTCGTAGTACGATTGATGTGGGTGAGCAACTTGAGTTGCGCCGCGAACACTTGGCCAAAACGGCAGTCAGCGAAACCCCAAATGAAGCATTTGAGCGCGTTTTAGGAACAAATGATTTGCTTCCCGTAAGTTATTTTACGGAAGGATTAAGGGCTGCAAAGTCTGTCTGTCGGATTGTTATCAATGGTCGAAATGGAAATTATGGAACTGGTTTTCTGATTGCTCCCCAGTTGTTAATGACCAACAACCATGTGTTGCCTACGGCGACGGTGGCGCAGATGAGTATTGCGGAGTTTGATTATGAACTCGACGAAGATAGTAACCCTCTCCTACCCGCTCGCTATGCCCTAAAACCAGAACAATTCTTTGTCACAAGCGATAAAAACAAGCTGGACTACACCATAGTAGCCATCGAACCTATTTCGCGTAAAGGCAAAAGAAAGCTTGACAATTTCGGGTTTTTACCCCTGATTCCTACGTTAGGAAAAGCTGCTATTCATGAATTTGTGAGTATTATTCAGCACCCTGACGGCGATTATAAACAATTGGCCATTCGGGAAAACGATGTAAAAGCGTTTCGGGATAACGAAGACGGTCAGCCCTATTACATCATTTATGAAACCGACACTGCGCCAGGTTCGTCAGGCTCCCCCGTACTCAATGATCAGTGGGAATTGGTAGCGTTGCACCATAGCGGTGTACCTGCCACCAATGCAAGTGGCGAGTGGCTCACTGTTGATGGTGGCATTTGGCAAAGAGGCATGAGTGAGACCCTTATCAAGTGGATAGCCAATGAGGGCATTCGGGTAAGTGCGATTGTCCATGATCTGCAAGAACAAATAGCGGCCAAACACCCAAAGGTTCTAACCCAGATTTTAGAAGCTGCAACTCTTAAAAAAGTCCTTATTTTAGAGAAAGCTATGACGGCAGAAAATGAACAAATGGAAGAGGCTAATGAGTTTTCTGAAAATACTTTACAACTTGCGAATACATCTTTACCTCCTGCAACTACCATAGCGCCGCCCTCTTTTACGTTCAATATTCCACTTCAAATTACGGTAAGTGTCGGGCAAGTTTCGGCAGCAATAGGAGCTGTTGTAAACAACCCATCAGTAGTAAACACAGACGCTAATTTTGAAAAAACTAACAGTATTGACCCCAATTACGCAGGACGAAAAGGGTATAATCCAAAGTTTTTAGGGGCTAAATTTGCCATTAAGTTGGAAGCTATTCTTAAAAACAAAATTACTGATTTGGCTCCGCTAAAGGCTTCTTTTCAAAGTAAAAACAACCAAACACTGCTTCATTATCACAATTTTAGCATTGGTATCCATCGAAAACGTAAGATGTGTTTATTAACAGCAGTGAATATTGAAGGAAAGAAATCACAAGACATAAAACGGGAGAATGATACTTGGATTTTGGACCCGCGCATGGAAACACGCTTTCAGACCGAACCCGAAGTTTATAAAAATAACGCTTTAGACCGAGGCCACATGGTACGACGTTTGGATCCTGCATGGGGAACCAACGCCCTCCCAGCCAATAACGACACGTTTCATTATACAAACTCTTGTCCTCAACATGGCAAGTTGAATCAAAAAACTTGGAATGATTTAGAGGATTATATTTTGGATAGCACCAAAGAAGAAAAACTAAAAGTATCAGTGTTTACGGGACCCGTATTTAGTGACGATGATGTTCCTTACCGTGGCGTTTTGTTGCCTTTGCAGTTTTGGAAAATTGCAGCTTTGGTCAAATCCAATGGCGAATTGTCGGTGAGTGGCTATATGCTGAGTCAAAAAGAATTTTTGGCGGGAATAGGAGCCGAAGAGGCCGTTAGTGGTACAGGATTTGGTCAATATAGAACCTATCAAGTGCCTCTTTCTAAAATAGCTACGTTCACTGGATTGCATTTAGAACCATTTTATCCTAATGACCCTATGTCGACCCTTAGTCCAGAGGAATCCACCACCGCTTTTAGAGAGATTGTTGGAGAAGCCGATTTAATGTTATAGTAGCGATTATCCTCCCGAAAGTGTAGGGCTTTCGGGGGGCTAATTCCCAAACTTCAAAGTAGTACCAATTCTAAAAACGGTACGGTCATACTTGAAATTTTGGAATACTGCCACAGCTTCTACCCTGAAAAATGGAAAACCTGGGATAAGGCCATCGAGCCCATAGCCCACCTCAGTATAGTGAACTACAGTAGGTGTATGCAGATAATGTACCATCAGATTTTCTTTGAGTCCAGCCAATCGTATCAACGGAATGCGAGTCAATAGCAAACGGCGCGATTCGTTGACAATGTGTGCTTCTAAAAATCGCTCTGAGGTACTGAATCGGTAATAGGGCAAAGCACGAAATGTAGTAAAGGCATCTCCATATTGGACAAATGCCTGATTTCCCAAAAAGTGCTTATAATCCATTAGAAAAGTATTTCGATTGTTCAAAAATGTGCCCGCAGTAACAGAATAATGCAACTCACTTCTCACACCCGTTTGTACATCTTGGCGCAAACTTGCTTCTACTAAGTCAAAGTCCGAAACGCTGTTGGCTACATTTGGAATACCTTTGGTATAATGAAAAGTAACTGAGGGGTTTTTATTATTCAAATAGCGTTTTCTGCCGTTATAAAGGCGATAACGCTGCCCTGGTCGCCATGTTAAAGAAAGGTCAAGGGTCAAAGCTTCGTGAGGTGAAAAACGATAATAAGATTCGGTGGCCTTGAGACGATCGCTGTATTCTTGATTGAAAGGTGCATTGGGTGTAAACGCAAATTGATTCCAGCGAATCCACGGACGGGCATTTTCAAGGTTTTCTAATTCATACCGACGTCCATATTCAAGACTTCCTGATATACTGAAAACATCAGCCAAACGAGCATAATAAAACGACAATTTTCCAAAATCTTTTTCGTAGATTTTCATAAAATTGTTTTCAAACCACAGTGTAGCCGAGGTATTGAAAGTGGGACTAATCGGATTGTTAGCATTGAATTGGGACACATACCGCCCACCTGTCAGCGAAAGCCCACGCCGTCTTCCTTGCCAGCCCGTGGCAACCGTTCCAGAAAAGACTTCACGGCCAAAAGCATAACGAGCCAAAGGCTTGATATAAAAGGAGTTACCTTGATTGAAGCGCCGCTTAAAATTAAAATTGCTTTCTAAAGTATAGCCATCCACCGTATTATAAGTGACATTTTGGGGATTAAGAGGTCCTTCATAATCAAGTACCCAATTTTTAGACAATTTAAACGAGCGCCCTGCCATTACTCCCATAAAATCCACCTTGGAGGAATCTTTTTTTACCTTCGAACTATCCGCTTTGATTTTTATTTCTTTCACAATCCGCAAACTGTCGGAATGGCGGTAGCTTTTGTTCTCAATTTCTGTGAGCAATAGTCCGCTACGAAATTTATAAAAAAGGGGTGAAATGCTTAGGTTTGTTTTGCGAACCAACTCTAAGTATCACCCCATGAATGTTACAACACTCATAGAGCAAATATTGCAAAAAATG
>JBDHXS010000314.1:0-7981 GCA_039810845.1 Runella sp.
TAACTTGCTGTTGGTCAATGGCGAAATTACGTCGATGCGTTACGGTGGGAATTACAAATCGTACGGGCCGCAATACGTGCGAGGAATTGAGGAAGGCAACGGCACACCACCCGACAAAAATTTGTGGGTGACGTACAGCATGAACAAAGAGGATATTTGGGTGTCCAAAATTCCCGTACCCATTACCGACGACGTAAAGACGCACGTCAATGACGTATTCAGTGACTTACCTGCTGGAGATGAACTGAAGTTTTGGAATATTTTTAGCCCGCTTAGAGCGTCAGTAAAAATAGAAAAAGCCGCCGATGGTTCTAAAAACTTGGTACTGCGCGACAGCGATGCGTTCGATTACGCCAAAGCCGAACGGGTCATTCCTGAGAGCAAAAAAGTAGCTGTTACGTTCACGGTCATTCCCCAACGAACCGACAAAGGACGTTTGCACATTGAACTACAAGATGCCAAAGGAAGTGCTGCTACGCGTTTGATTTTTGACTCCGATGGGGAGTTAAAAGCCAAAGTTGGCTATCGAAATTCGGGGATTATGAAATACGAAGCAGGTAAAGCCTACGAAATTCGGCTCGAACTCGACCAAAGCAAACGAATTTTTAATGTGTTTGTGAATGGTCAAAGCAAAGGGGCAAAAGTCTATTTCGCTCCCGTGGCCTCGTTCAAACGAGTCGTTTTCCGTACGGGCGACGTCCGCCGTTTCCCCGATGCCGACACCCCCACCGACCAAAACTACGACTTGCCTAACAGCAGCGCCGTGGAGGCGGAAGCCGTATTTGTCATAAAATCGTTGAAAACAGCGAATAACTGATGTTTTTTGCCATACTTCGTGATACTCTGTGTCTAACTCTGTGAACCTCCGTGTTCCCAAAAATGAAAATTCATGAGAAAACAACCCTTTTATTGGCTATATCTTATTCTGTTTTCGGCGAAGGCGGCTTTTGCCCAACAAACCGTCAACATCTGGGCAACAGACCCAAGTCCACGGGTGAATTTTGGCGTAGAAAGGCTTAAAACGGCCTTGAGCAGTGCGGGTTACAAAGTGACGTTAAACAAAAGCATTGCCAAGAATAGCTACCAAATTGTCGTTGGTGTAGCCGCCGACCCAACCTTCCAAAAACTCATGTTGGGCCAAAAACTCACGCTTGCCGCCAATCCCTCCAAAGAAAGTTTTGAGCTTCTCAAACAGCCCACCTCTGCCTTGTTTGTGGTGGGGAACGATGCTTCGGGAGCCTTGTATGGATGTTTGGAATTGGTGGATCAACTCAAGAAAAACAAACGTTTACCCCAGCAACTTTCACTCAAAGACCAGCCCGAAATGGTGTTACGTGGGACGTGTATTGGCATTCAAAAACCCGCCTATTTGCCTGGTCGTGAGGTGTATGAATATCCTTACACTCCCGAGACATTTCCGTGGTTGTACGACAAAGCGCAGTGGATTAAGTACTTAGACATGATGGTCGAAAATCGGTACAATTCGCTCTACTTGTGGAACGGACACCCGTTTGCGTCGTTGGTCAAATTGAAAGACTACCCGTACGCATTGGAGGTGGACGAGGCAACGTTTCAAAAAAATCAGGAGCTTTTTGGCTTCCTCACCACCGAGGCCGATAAGCGCGGAATATGGGTAATTCAGATGTTTTATAATATCATTGTTTCTAAGCCTTTTGCCGAAAAACACGGTATTAAAACCCAAGACCGTAACCGCCCGATTGTGCCATTGATTGCCGATTATACGCGTAAATCCATTGCTGCTTTTGTCGAAAAATACCCGAACGTAGGGCTACTCATTACCCTCGGTGAAGCGATGGAAGGGCAGGGGCAGGATGACGTCGATTGGTTTACCAAAACCATCATTCCAGGTGTGCAAGATGGGCTCAAAGCCTTAGGAAAAACGACCGAGCCACCCATCGTGCTTCGTGCCCACGATACCGACGCTCCTCGGGTGATGAAATCGGCTTTGCCTTTGTACAAAAACTTATATACGATGGCCAAGTACAATGGTGAAGCGCTAACGACCTACACGCCTCGCGGTAAGTGGGCCGATTTGCACCGCAGCCTGAGCCGCATTGGGACAGTACACGTAGAAAATGTGCACATTTTGGCCAATTTGGAGCCTTTTCGGTACGGTTCGGCTGACTTTATTCAAAAATCGGTACAAGCCATGCACAACGTGTACGAAGCCAACGGCCTTCATTTGTACCCTCAGGCATCGTATTGGGACTGGCCTTACACGGCCGATAAAGCCGAAAAACGCCTTTTTCAATTGGATCGTGACTGGATTTGGTACAAAACATGGGCGCGCTACGCGTGGAATTCAAAACGGGAGCGCCCCGCTGAAATCAATTATTGGGGCAATCAATTGGCAGAGAAATACGGCTTACCGCTCGATAAGGGCAAAGATGTGTTGGAAGCTTACGAACAAACGGGGGAAATTTCGCCTAAACTCCTTCGCCGCTACGGAATCACGGACGGAAACCGTCAAACGCTGACGTTGGGTATGCTCATGACGCAACTCATCAACCCCTTTCGCTACGGACTTTTTACGCTGATGTACGAGTCGGAAGCACCTGAAGGCGAGATGATCATTGACTATGCCGAAAAAGAATGGAATGCACAAAAGCACATTGGCGAAACGCCTGTTTTGGTAGCCGATGAAGTGGTGACTCACGGTAAAAAAGCAGTAGAAGCTATTGACCGCGCCACGGCGAGTGTTACTCAGAATAAAGAAGAATTTGCCCGCTTGAAAAACGACGTTTATTGTCAGGATGCGATGGCTAATTTCTACGCTGAAAAGGCCAAAGCTGCTTTGGCAGTACTTCGTTTCAAATATTCCAACGATGTCAAGGATTTGGAAAAAGCCCTGCCGCATTTGGAAAAAAGCGTGAGTCATTATTCTAAATTGGTCAATTTGACTAAAGATACTTACCTCTACGCCAACAGTATGCAAACGCAACAGCGCAAAATACCCATGCGTGGCGTAAACGGCACCTATAAAACGTGGGAAGAAATGTTGCCAGTTTTTCAAAAAGAATTGAATACGTTCAAACGAAAAATAGATTCCCTAAAAACCAACACAAGTAAAGAAACCAAGCAATCAATAGTGTTGCAACCGGCAACGGTTACAATTCAAAACCCTCAGGTGAGTACTTATTCCGTAGACAAAGGGCAACAGGTATTTTTCGATACGTTAGCGATAATCAGTGGCATAGCTCCTGAATTGAAAGCATTAAAAGGGTTGCAATTTTCAAAAACTCAATTGCAGAGTGCTCGTACTTCCATTACGTTTACTGCACACGAGCCTGTTAAATTGCTGATTGGCTTTTTCAACGAAAAGAATTCGAAGTATTTACCTGTTCCCGAACTTGAAACCGACGCCAGCGCCAATGACTACGGACAAGCTGAAATCAAAATTTCCAATGCAGTTTTAGTCAATGGATTTCCTACGGTCAATATTCATACTTATTCATTTAATGCAGGCACTCATACCCTGAATCTGGGGAAGGGCGCCTGTTTGATTTTGGGTTTTGTAAAGGGTACTCAGGAAATTCCCATTTTCGATGCCGGATTGGCAGGAAATAAGAAAAATATTGATTGGTTGTTTGAATAACGCAGTCGCTCGCGTCTCGCGAGTGACGACTATCTTGGGGCTTCCAGCCCTAATTGCATGAGGCCGGAGGCCTGTTAATAATCGTCACTCGCAAGATGCGAGCGACGGCGTCTTAAAAAGATTGATACCCATGTCCATAAAAAAATTTCTTTGCCTTCTGCCCTTTGCGTTTTGCCTCTTGCCCTTTCAGGACTGGGCTCAAAAAGCAACGATACTAACCACAGACCAGCTCAAAAAAGACGTTGATTATTTTAATTCCATCGACGATGAAGCCGTTAAAAATTATGTTCCCAACGATAAATCCTTTGACTGGCTTTTGCAAAATATCCCCTTGTTTGACTGTCCTGATTCGGTGATGCGTACCGTGTATAATTACCGTTGGTGGGCGTTTCGGAAACACCTCAAACAAACACCCGAAGGTTTTATTTTTACCGAATTTATCACCAAAGTCAACCACGCAGGCAAATACAACGCCATCAGTAGTGCTTTGGGCCATCACATTTACGAAGGACGTTGGTTGCATAACCCGCAGTATATCAACGATTACATTTCATTTTGGCTTTATATAGACCCAAAGCATACCGCTCAACGCTTTCACGCGTTCAGCAGTTGGGTAGATGATGCCGTGTATGGCCGTTATTTGGTCAATTTGGACAAACCCTTTATTCAGAAAACGTTGTTGGATTTAGAAGCCGATTATCGAAAATGGGAACAGGAAAAACAATTGCCAAACCAACTTTTTTGGCAGTTTGACGTCCGCGATGCCATGGAAGAATCCATCAGCGGGTCGCGCAAAGAAAAGAATGTGCGGCCTACGATCAACAGCTACATGTACGGAAATGCGGTCGCACTTTCAAAGATGGCGGCGTTGGTTGGCAACGATACGTTACAACAAAAATACCAACAAAAAGCCGCTGAATTGAAGCAACTCATCCACCAAAACCTGTGGGATGAATCGGCCGCTTTTTTTAAAGTTAAATTGGAAAAAGGCGACTTTGCCAACGCCCGCGAGGCCATCGGTTTTATTCCGTGGTATTTCAATCTTCCCGAAGACAAACCCAACTATGCGCGTCAGTGGGTGCAATTGACCGATACCACAGGGTTTCGTGCCAAATGGGGCTTAACTACTGCCGAACGACGACATCCTTTGTTCAGAACCCACGGCTCGGGTCACGGTTGCGAATGGGACGGTCCCGTCTGGCCTTTTGCGACAACCCAAACCCTGAAAGGATTGTCAAATTTATTGACAAATTACAAACATCGCGGCAGCATGACCAAGCAGGTGTTTTATGAAGAACTTTACCGTTATGCGGAATCGCACCAAATGAACGGCAAGCTCTATTTGGGCGAATACCAAGACGAAAAAAACGGAGAATGGCTCAAAGGTGACAATCCCCGCAGCAAATTTTACAACCATTCCGGTTTTGCTGATTTGATTATCAGTGATTTAGTCGGCCTCAAACCTCGTGCAGACGACATCTTGGAAATTCAACCGTTAGTACCTCAAAAACAGTGGGATTGGTTCTGCTTGGACAACGTTTTGTATCACGGGAAAAGCATTTCCATTTTGTGGGACAAAACAGGAAAACACTACGGGAAAGGCAAAGGAATGCGGGTTTTTGCCGAAGGAAAAGAAGTGTTTCGGGCTAAAAATTTGAGTGTTGTTCATGTAAAGTTTTGACGGATATTACTTTGACAGCCAAACTCATTATCATAATGTAGGGTAAAAGTATTTTTTTCTTTCCTTTAATAAGGCGGGTTGAACACACGGTTCAACCCGTTTTTTTATTCTACAAAAACAGTATTGGATTATGAAAAAAGCAAGTCTTTTACTTCTTGGACTTTTACAACTGATGAGCATGGCAACAATGGGTCAAAACGCTGATCTTTACCTCTTTATCGGTACCTATACCAGCAAAACCAGCGAAGGGATTTATGTCTATAAATTCAACACCCAAACGGGTGATTTCGCTCCTGTGAGCATCGCCAAGGGCATCAAAAACCCTTCTTTCTTAGCATTTTCTCCCGACAAAAAGTATTTATATTCCGTTGCCGAAATGAGTGGAGGAGCGGTAAGTTCCTTTTCGGTGGATAAGCAATCGGGTACGTTGACCATGCTTAATACTCAATCAGCGGGTGGAAACGGACCCTGTCACGTGGCGGTGGATAAAACGGGCAAATGGGTCATTGTGGGAAATTATGGAGGCGGAAGCCTGAGTATTTTACCTGTGCAGGCGGATGGTTCGCTGGGCGTAGCGACGCAAACGATTCAACATGAGGGCAAGAGTGTGAATAAGGCGCGTCAGGAAAAACCGCACGTTCATTCTATTAACATTGCTTCTAATAACAAAGACGTTTTTGTGCCTGATTTGGGAACAGACAAAATTATGACATACACCTTGGATACAAAGTTAGGACAGCTTTTGCCGGGAAATCCACCGTTTACGAGCACAACCCCCGGCGCAGGTCCTCGGCATTTTACGTTTCATCCCAAGGGAAAGTTTGCCTATGTGATTCAGGAATTGGACGCGACGATTACCGGTTTTCATTATAAGCCCGGCAAATTGGAGCCTTTCCAGACCGTTTCAACCATTCCCGCCGATTATACCGGTCAAAAATGGTGCGCGGATATTCATATCTCGCCCGATGGTAAATTTTTATACGGTTCCAACCGCGCCCACGAAAGCTTGGTTATTTTCAGTATCAACCAAAAAACGGGCGAACTGACCTACGTGGGTCACCAAAATGTGTTGGGAAAAACGCCCCGTAATTTCATGATTGACCCGACGGGCAAATGGGTGCTCGTCGCGAATCAGGACAGTGATAATGTAGTGATTTTCAGTCGGGACATGAGAACAGGAAAACTCACACCGACAGGCAAAGAAATTAAAGTGTCGATGCCGGTTTGTTTGAAGACATTGTAGTAAAGCATAATACCCAATGAATCGCAGAGATTTTATTCAAAAAAATACGTATTTAAGTCTGGGAACAATCGGTTGGTCGGTGGCTAAGTCTCCAACTTCGGAGGAAGAATCGCCTCGGCTTTATTGGGCAAAACTCCTCTATAAAATTGCCGAACCCGTCCTGAAAAATTTGGCGGAAGGCACTTTGGTCAAAAATTGGAAGGTGGAATACAGTCCCGCATGGGACAATCGTAATGCGAAAGTAGCCTATCTCGAAGGTTTTGCCCGCACCATCGTAGGCGTAGCACCGTGGCTTGCTTTGCCCGACTATGCTACCGAAGAAGGACAACTTCGCAAAAAAATGCGCGGCTATGCACTCAAAAGCATCGAAAACAGTGTCAATCCGTCGCATCCTGATTATATGTTGTGGCGAAAAGAAGGGCAAACGTTGGTGGATGCGGCCTTCTTGGCCCAGGCGTTGCTCAAAGCCCCCGATGCCCTTTGGAAACCGTTGGACAGTGTTGCTCAAAAGCGAGTGATTGAAGAGTTTAAACTGTTACGACGCGTAGTTCCTCCCAATAATAACTGGGTGCTGTTTGCGGCGATTGTGGAGGCTTTTTTGTTATCCATCGGGGAGGAAGCCGACCGGTATCGCATCGAATTTGGCGTTCGCAAAATCGAAGATTGGTACGTGGGCGATGGCTGGTTTAAGGACGGAGAAACATTCCACACCGATTATTACAATTCATTTGTCATTCAACCCATGATGGTGGATGTATTGCAAACGTGGCTGGAAGCCAACAAACGCCAATCACCCAACGGTAACTACAAAGCTTTACAAGAACGCACAAATCTTGCTGTAAAACGAATGCAGCGACACGCCGATTTTCTGGAACGATTGATTTCTCCCGAAGGTACATTTCCTGCATTTGGTCGCAGTGTAACCTATCGCTTAGGCGCGTTTCAGGCGTTGACTCATGCGGCCTTGATTCATCAATTGCCCGAAGGCGTCAGTCCTGCGCAGGTGCGTTGCGCATTGACGGCGGTTATGAAGCGAATGTTTGCACAGGAAGGGATTTTTGACAAAGAAGGTTGGCTGACGCTTGGATTTGCCGGTCATCAGCCCAACATTGCCGATTCTTACTCCAACGCAGGAAGTATGTATCTGACTACGTTGGGCTTTTTGCCGTTAGGATTACCAACCACCGACCCGTTTTGGGCTGACCCGGATGCAGAATGGACGCAGCAAAAAGCCTGGTCGGGCAAACCCTTTAAAAAAGACGGAGCGGTAAACTATTAATTATCAATGACTTTTATTTATCTACTTTTATCTCTCATGCAGCAAGCAACTCCTGAAATCAATTTGTCTAAAAATCAATGGAATGAATTGCCGGAAACCCATTTTCGCCACGCTACCGACGGGCGTCAAGCTGCGCAAACGACGGTGGTAAAACTGAAATAC
>JBDHXS010000315.1:0-7973 GCA_039810845.1 Runella sp.
CGGCCATCGCCTCCACCACCGCCAAACATATCGCCAAAAGGAGATGAATCGCCAAAGATGTCGCCAAATTGAGAGAAAATGTCATTGATATCAAAACCTTGTCCGCCACCAAAACCGCCATTACCGCCCATGCCTGCATGGCCGTATTGGTCGTAGCGTTTGCGTTTGTCGGCATCGCTTAGTACACCATAAGCTTCGGCGGCTTCTTTAAATTTATCTTCCGCAGAGGGGTCGTCGGGATTTTTATCAGGATGGTATTTGATGGCCAATTTTCGGTAGGCTTTCTTGATTTCATCGTCCGATGCGGTTTTGCCAACGCCAAGAATTTCGTAATAATCTCTTTTTTGTGCCATTTTTTTGTCTGTTAACGGTTATCTGTTATAGGGTGGTATCCGAACAACGGATAACTAATAACGGATAACTGTTGTTTAGCTTCCCACTACTACTTTTGCGTAGCGAATTACTTTTTCGTTTAAGAAATACCCCTTTTCTACTTCATCAATTACTTTACCCTTAAGATCTTCGCTTGGGGCTGGAAATTGGGTAATAGATTCGTGCAGGTCAGCGTCAAATGTTTCACCTTTGGAAATCATCGGTTTTAGTCCGCGACTTTCTAAGGTTTTTGTGAATTTACTGGAAATCAAAGCTACGCCTTCTTTCAAAGGAGCAATCTCAGTGACGGTTTCAAAAGAAGCGATGGCACGTTCAAAGTCGGCTATCACAGGCAATACCGCCTTCATTAGCTCCTCGTTGGCATTAGAAATCAAGTCCAATTTTTCTTTGGCTGTGCGGCGGCGGAAGTTTTCAAAATCAGCGTATAGTCGCAAATATTTATCTTTCAATTCGGTGATTTCGGCTTCCAATTTTTCAGCCTGTGTTACCTCAGTCTCTTGAGCAATTTCAGCGGTTTCCTCTGTGAGCGTTGTTTCTTCTGCTTCGGTATGTAGTGTCTCTTCGTTATTCATGATTTTTTGTACTGCGTTTTTGGCATAATCTATCCAACGCTTTCTAAGTGTCAACTTTCTTGCCACGGGGTTATGTTATGACAAAATGACACATTTTGTGCAGTGAAAGTTTCCTTGGTGAGAAAAATTGATAAATAGCTCTCTTTATCTGAAGCCTCCTTGGTCGTAGAAGCTACGACGACGAGAGAGCTTCAAATCCCTTAGGAGAGCTGATTTGGCACGGATTTCAAAGTTGTAATTGTTGGCGCGGATGCCCGACCCTGCAAAAGGAGTCCAGTTGAAAGACATTTCCCAGCAATGTAAGTCGCGGGTGATACCGATGTTGGTGATGGAGGGTGCTTTGGCTACGATGTCTGCTCCTGTGTCAAAAGTAAATTTCCACTTGGGTGTAAGGCTAAAATCGCCATTGATACGGAGTGTTTGAATAGTCGTTCCTTTGGCTAGGCCCTGTTTTGAATAGCCGAAATTATAGCTCAAATTGAGTGTCCAAGGGATGTTAAAATCCACGTATGCTTCTGGATTGGCATTGATCATTTTTTGCTGCTCCTCGGTGTTAGGAGTATTGGCTTTTTTAGGTTTGTCGGCTCCTTTGGGGGCAAAGCGCGTCGAAAAGGCCACATTCATGTTGTTTAGCTTGGCTAATCCTTGTTTTTCGGTAATTGAAAACCGATTTATTTTTCTTCCTACCTCGCCATACAAAGCATCTTTGACGTAGGCGTATGGGTCAAAATTGGCAGAGACGTTGAAGTTTAGGTTTTTAAATAACTGCGCATTGGCCGACATGCTAATATCTGACATATTGAGCGAGTCTGCCAAAAGATTGTAGGAACCATTTAGACTGAAGTTGTCTAAGATAGATTTCTTTTCAAACTGCTTGCCCGAAGAGTCAGATTTAGGGCGGACTTTAGCCTCAAAAAGGTTGTTTAAACTCCACGAAATACCTGCCGCTGAGGTTCCTGAGGTAGTTAAATTACCACCAACTGTACGGTAACGGTTGAGGTAGCGGACATCACCGCGCTGGTTGACAACCGTTTTTTCGTATAAGTTCGACTGGTCGGGTACATAGCTGATGCTCGCCGATGGAATTAAGGTGTGACGGATGGCTTCGAGACGTTTGCCTTTTATGAAGAATGTTCCGTAAATACGGGTGTTTACGCTGGCACTAAACGATACATTGTTGGCCAGAAAAATCCCTTGTAGCGTATCTACTTTTACTTTGTTATTACCTAAGTAGGTATAGCTGAATTTTTTGGTGAAGGCTTCGCCCGATAGCGAAACTCCTGGAGTGATGTTGATATAACGGAATAGTTTGATGTTGGGTAGAGAAATGGGAATCGAAAACCGCCCCGTAAACTGGGAGTTTTTGATAAATTCTACCAAATTATCTCCTTTGAGCGAGTAGGTAGTAGCAGCTCCTGATTCGGGAGTAATATTAGTGGGTGGATTGGCCCAGATAAAACCCAATTTTGCGCTTGATGTATCGGCATAAACAATCGAATTGTTGGCACTGAGTCCACCGCTAAAATCCATCCCAAGGCGGAAACTTTCATACCAAGCCCCAGTACCTCCTTTGAGCGCAAATGGCGCGATTTGGTTGATGCCGAAATTGAAATCTACCCCCGCATCTATAGAGCCAGGATCAATCTGATTGCCCAATGAATCTACTTTGGAACGATCTGGAAATCGCTGGTTGACGCGCAAACTGGCCCCCATGCGTGCAAATTGCCCAAACTGCTTATTGTACTGTACTGACGAGCCTGCTACATTTTGGATGTAACGTTGGGTGCTGAATTCATTGAATTGATTGAAGCTATTACTTCCGATATTGACCGATGCTCCAAAACTTGATGTGCCACGGGTGACTGGTGTGTGGCTCCAATTGAGGCTAAAGTCGTTACGAGGTTTATTCAAAACTTTGATTTCATTGCCTTGCACGTTGCGATTGAAACGCAAGTTAAAGTTTCCATTGAAGCGATACTTCACGGCATAAGGCATGGCAAGACCTACCCCCCAGCTTCCTTTGGAGTAAATCTGCCCTGTAAAACTCATGTTAATTTTATCACTAATAGCCCAATAGTAGCCTCCGTCACGGAGGTAATACCCACGGCCATTGGGTTCTTCGCCGTAGGTAGGCATAATAAGCCCTGAAGTGCCAATTTCTTTTTTCTTGGGAACGGGAAAAAAACCAAATGGCAAACCAATGGGTAAAGGAACATCAGCAATAACTAAGTTGAAAGGACCTGAAATAACTTGTTTTTCGGGGATTACCTTAATTTTTCTTGCGTTTATATGAAAATGAGGATGTTCTAAATTACAGGTAGTATAAATAGAACCTCGAACATACATGTTATTTTCTGCATCTTTTTTGACGGTAGTCCCCCTGATATTTCCATCTCCCTGTTGCGTTACGATCCCTTTGATGAATCCTTTTTTACTTTTAAAATTGTAGCGAAGCTCTTTGGTATCATATTTTTCACCACTATCTTGAAATATAGGCTGCCCAATCCATTTTTTGGAAGTAGAGTCGTAAGTACCCTGGGCAAAAACTTCGTTGGTCTTCCAATTGAGTCGAATATAATCAGCTTCCAAGATAATGGCACCGTAAGTTACTTTGGCCTTGCCGTATAGATGCACTTCTTGTTGGCCAGGATCCATGATAGTAGAATCTTTTGCACTATAAACAACCGTGGATTTGAGGTCGCTTTGCGCTTCAAGGCTGTCTTTACGAATACTGTCGGCGTTGGCGGTAGTAGCTACAATGCTCGGGATAATCGGCTTGGCGCGTTTGATAGAATCCAAAACGATGGGCGTATTTTGCCTACGTGGTATTAGCTTTTGAGCCATTGACCCAAAACTGACCCCGAAAAAAGCCAAAAATAACAGCCACTGGGCTGCCTTTACCGTAAGTTTGAGTCGTTTAATCAGCAATTTACTACGAACTTTATTTGCAAAAGTAAGTCATTCCGCGTTTGTAAAGGCCGAAAGTTTGTTAAAAGTTATTAAAAGCCCTTCACTGAGTACAAATCAATTTCGGTGAATAGGGAGTAAAATCGCCCAAAGCAAGCCTTAAAAGTAATACCTCTAAACCTGCGACTTCTATGAAATATCTCTTCGGTACGCTGTTAGTGACAAGTATTTTTTTTACGGCTTTTCAGTTTAAAAAGTATCCAAAAACACCCCCTCCATCGCGACCTAATATCCTTTGGATTACCTGCGAAGATATGAGTTTTCACCTGAGTTGTTATGGTAGTAAGTTGGTCAAAACGCCCAATATTGACCGTTTGGCAGCTCAAGGTACACGTTATACCAACGTATTTACGACCGCAGGCGTATGCGCTCCAAGTCGGTCGGCCATTATTACGGGGATGTATCAGCAGTCTATCGGTACACACAATATGCGCACTTTGGCGGCTTCTGCGGCAGTAGGTGCTGATGCCTACCCAAAAGGGTTTAAAGGCTACTCGACGGTATTGCCCGAATACGTCAAGTGTTTTCCAGAATACCTACGGGCGGCAGGTTATTATTGCACCAACAACGCCAAAGAAGACTATCAGTTTGAGGCGCCTCCTACGGCTTGGGATGAGAGCAGTTCAAAAGCCCACTGGCGCAACAGGCCTGATAAATCGCAACCCTTTTTTGCTATTTTTAACTTTACAGTCACGCACGAGTCGCAAGTATGGGCGCGAGCCAAAGAACCGCTCTTGGTAAAGCCCCAAGACGTAGAAGTACCTCCCTATTACCCCGATACCCCAGAAGTACGATTAGACATAGCGCGGCATTTGTCTAATGCCATGGTGATGGACCAACAAGCGGGTAAAATCTTAGAACAACTCCGCGAAGATGGTTTGGAAGAAAACACCATCGTCTTTTTCTTCTCCGACCACGGCGACGGCCTGCCATTTGTAAAACGCGAAATCACCCAACGGGGTTTACGCGTCCCGTTTGTCATCAAAAACCCTTTTGACAAAAAAGAAAATGCAATTGATAATCAGATGATTAGTTTTGTGGACTTGGCCCCAACGATTCTTTCGCTTGTGGGGGTTTCGGTGCCAAAATACCTACAAGGGCAAGCGTTTTTGGGAGAACAAAAAGCCAAAAGCCCGCGTCAATATGCCTTTGCTGCCCGCGACCGCATGGATTCGGAGTACGACCGCGTGCGCAGCATCCACGACGGACGCTTCCAGTATTTGCGTAACTACATGCCCGAAAAACCTTATTACCAAAACATCCGCTACCGCCTTCAGCAGCCCTCCATGCAGGCCATTTTGAAACTAAAAGAAGAAGGTAAACTCAACGAGACCCAGATGTTGTGGTTTAAACCTACCAAACCTAAAGAAGAACTTTACGATTGCCAAGCAGACCCACATCAGTTTCGTAATTTAGTCGAACTGCCTGAGTATCAACCCAAATTAAAAGAACTGAGAAATCGCTTTGACCAATGGATACAAGCAGTGGGCGACAAAGCCGCCGAACCCGAAATGGAAATGGTAGGCAGGTGGTGGAATGGAAAAGAAGCCCCTGCCGTGACCGAAGCTGCCAAAATTCAAGCAAAATCTTCTAAAATTACTTTAACTTGCGCCACCAAAGGAGCATCTATTGGGTACAAAAAACACTGGAAAGATGCTGCTTGGCAAGTGTATAGTCAGCCCGTACAAGTTGCCAAAGGAGATTCTTTGTACGTAGTTGCGCACCGAATTGGCTATAAAAAGAGTAGTGTTGTAGCACATTATTCGAAGCCCTAAGAGTTGAATTCTAAAATGTTCCATAGTTTAAATTTTAACCTTCTCAAATAAAATAAATTTCAAAAAATGAGTTATAAAGTGATAGATTTATTCTGTGGCTGTGGTGGATTATCTTATGGATTTGATATAGTTGGTTTTGATATAGTTATTGGTATTGATAATTGGTTAGATGCTTTAAAAACATTTTCTCAAACACATCAAAATGCTATTGCACATTATGGTGATTTATTTACACTCAAGCCAAATGAGATTGCTGACAAATATCAAATAAATCAAGTTGATGTAATTGTTGGCGGGCCTCCTTGTCAAGGCTTTTCGATAGCAGGAAAAAGAATGATAGACGATGAGAGGAATATATTGTACAAAGGTTTTGTGAATTTTGTGTCTTTTTACAGACCTTCTGCTTTTGTCATGGAAAATGTCCCTAATCTTATCTCAATGGGAAAAGGGTCAATTAAACAGCAAATAATTGAAGATTTTGAAAAATTAGGCTACAAAGTATCATCAAAAATCTTAATTGCATCGGATTATGGAGTTCCTCAAAATAGGAAAAGGGCTATTTTTGTAGGCCTGCTTAATAGAAAGGAATTTCAATTTCCAATACCATTTGCAGGCTCAAAGATTACATCATCTGAGGCTATTAGTGATTTGCCCGAAGAAAGTTTAGAAGATGGTGCAAATTATATTTCAGAACCGAAGTCTGAATTTCAGAAAATAATTCGGTCTGATAGCGATGGTATTTTTAATCATCAGATAACAAATCATAGTGAACAAACAATATCAATAATTTCACAAGTTCCTGATGGTGGAAATTTTAAAAATTTACCGTCAGAATTGCAGCAAACAAGAAATGTTAATATTGCATGGACAAGATTAAATAGCCAAAAGCCAAGTTTTACCATTGATACAGGACACAGACACCATTTTCATTACAAATATAATCGAATACCAACCGTACGAGAATCAGCAAGAATTCAGTCATTCCCAGATAAATTTGTATTTTTAGGTACTAAGACAAGTCAATATAAGCAAGTTGGTAACGCTGTTCCGCCGCTTTTAGGGAAAGTAATTGCTGAAAGCCTACTAAAAACTTTGTAAATCAATGAACTATACTACCCCTGAACAATATAGATTAGATTTGCATTTTCCTCGCTCAAGATTTTCAAGAGAATTAGAAGATAAGCTAATTCTACTCTCAGCAAAGATGGCGGAGTTGGGTAGTATTGATAAAGATGAGTTCGATAATCAAGTTGATAGTTTACTTAATGATTTAAGTGATGAAATATTAGCACCTAAGACAATTGCTAATCAAAGAACAGAAATGATTAGGTTATTTGGGCTTGCAAAATATCAAGATAATAAAGTAATAGTAGGCAATAGGACTCTATCTTTAGTCAAAAATCAAGACGTTCCGAGGTTTTTTAAGTCCTTATGTAATAGATTTCAGTACCCAAGTGGGTTTAATAAGATTCAATTTACCAAGCATTATGTTGAAGCTGGAGTCAGATTTAAACCTGCACAATACTTAATAAAGTTGCTTCGTGAAGGACATAATCAAACTGGAAAAACATTTGCGGTTACTGCAAAGGAAATTGCGTATTTAGTATTTAATGACACAAGAGTTACTGTTGAAAAAGAGCCTGTAAATGATAGGATAAAGTTATTTTTAGAGTTACGAGAAAAAGATATTTTGTGTGACAATACAAGTGATGTTATTAGATATGCAAGAGATTTCTTAAATTATATGGAACTTGCTAATCTATTGATTCAAAGTGATAATTACTACTTTTTAAATGAAAAGGAAAACACAGCTTTAAATTTTATTGAAAATGATAATTCTTTTTTTGAGGGTTTTAACGATGCTTTAAAAACGGATGGAATAGTAGATTTAGATGTTTTAAGAGATGCAGAGAAAGAATGGCATAACTATTTTACTGATGAGGATTCATTTGTTGAGCAGGTTTTGAATACAACCTTTGAATCATTTGGTCAAGCTACCTTAGAGATAACCACCGAAACTAATGAAGTTAAACAAGTGACTACTGGTATTGAAATGCCAAATGTTGTAATTGAGCAACAGAAGAAGGATAAAATCAATACAAAAGAAATTGGTGATGAAGGAGAGTATATTGTTTATAGCTTTGAAAAGGAAGAAATAAGTAAATTACGTCCTGATTTACTTGGGCTTGTACGTATCGTTTCAAATGATACAAGTTTAGGTTTTGATATTCAATCTGTTCACGCAAGCGGAATGAAGAAATACATT
>JBDHXS010000316.1:0-7940 GCA_039810845.1 Runella sp.
TGCTTTTTTGAGTACCCAAATTTTACATTCTGTAACAGCACGAGCATTAGCAGGATAGGCAAAATCTCCCATCAAAGGGGGTTCACCAAAGCTTTCACCTTTGGTGAAAAAACTCTGAATATAATCATTCTTTTCGCCTGCATTAAACATCTTTACCGTACCTTCTTCTACCTGAAAATAAAAATGAGCAGGCCAATCTTCGTGAAAAATATATTCACTCTTGGCAAACCTATTGAGCGATGCACCGTATTTTTTTAGTAAAACAGAAGGCGTTGTTTGCATAGTGGTAGGAGATTTTTGCTACCAAAAATGAGCAATAATACTAAGTATCTTTATGACAAATGTCAGTTGTTACTCAAAACGCTTTCCCAAATCCAGGGTCGGAAAATCGCCAGTCTTTTACAAACTGCTCGTCGGAGAGGGTTTTTAGGAAAGCAATGATTTTGTTTTTTTCGTCGTCGGTGAGGGGAATCCCCAAGGTACTATTTTGCTGCAACTGCGGGTCGAGGGTGGGCGATTGTTTTACATTTTTTGCATAATGATCAAGTACTTGGTCGAGAGTAGCAAAACGTCCATCGTGCATGTAGGGGGCCGTATAGCCTACATTTCTAAGGCTTGGAACTTTAAATTTATACTGGTCGTCAGGGTTTTGCGTAATTCTAAAACGCCCTTGATCGGTAGAACGCGTCATGTCCAAGCCGTTGTTTCGGAACGAATGGTCCGTAAAAAGCTCTCCTGCGTGACAGGAAGCACATTTTTGTTTAAATAGTGCGAGTCCTTCTTTTTCGGTTGAAGTAAGGGCGTTGGTTGTACCTCGTAAGTATAGGTCATACCGAGAATTGTTGGAAACCAAAAACAGCATAAACTGCGAAAGCGCTTTCGTAAATCGTTCGGTAGTGATTTCGGGTGTACCAAAGGCTTTTTTGAACAATTCAGGATAATTGGGGTTCTTGCTGTCGCGCAGTTTTTGGAGAACATTGGGTAGTTTTTCGTCCATTTCTACGGGATTTTCGAGGGGGGCTATCGGGACTAAATCCAATTGATGCACACCTCCATCCCAGAAAAAGTCTTTTTCCCACCCCATATTTTGAATGGCAGGGGCATTTCGCATTCCAATTTTATCGTCAATTCCGTGGCTCAAGTCATGCCCGTGGTGGGTAAAAGCCGCTGCCTGCTGATGGCAAGTTCCGCAGGCAATGGTGCCGTTTCGAGACAAAATACCGTCGTAAAACAGCGACCTGCCCAACTGAAAACCATCGGTGGTAACAGGATTTGATTTTAAATCATACACCATCGCTGGGAAATAGCTCGGTTGAGGCACTTCCAGTGTTTCGGTGGTTGGCGTTGTTGGGGTGGGCGTTTCCGAACTACGGTTACAAGATGCCCACCCAAATAAGGCCATTGACCCGATGATGAGGAATGATTTTTTCATTAATCAATCTTTTACGCTGGTAACCCGAAACATACTGACGTAATTGTTGGCAACGGTGGTCGAGAAATCGGCAAACATAACCGTAGGATATTGCGCTAAACTGATTTTTTGAGTTCCATCAAAAACCTTGGCCGCATCGGCTATTACTTCGATAGTGGGTTGTTGGTTTGGGCCTATTTTGGCCGCGATACTTCCCAACGGCAGCGTCACGGTTCGGGTATTGTTAAATGTCTTGGCATTATAGCCACCAAAACCACCAATGTGGTACCGATATTTTTGATTTCCTGCGGCATCGGCAGGTACTTGAGGAGAAGTGCCTTCCAATTTCATAAAAATATAGCCCGAATTCCACGACCAGTACATTCCGTCGCCGTCGTGAGTGGCGTCGCCTGGGTCGAGTACGCCTTTTCGTCGGCTGATGTCCATCGTATTGCGGAGGCTATCCACTCCAATCATAAATTTGAGTTCGGTATAATCGCCCGTCGGAATCCCCCGCAACACTACTTTTTTGGAAGCAGCATTGGTTTCTTTTACCAAAAAATAACTTGAATCTTGGGGGATGGTGTAAAGTGTCCCGTCCGATTTTTTGAGCGAAATATTGCTAATAAAATAATTGAAAGTGGTAATGGTGAAGTTTTCACCGAAAGCGTTTTTGTAATTGCCACTACCCAGTGTAAGTGCTTGATTTCCTACTTGATTACTAAAAGAAAGAGTAAGGATATTGTTTTCGTTGGGATCGGGGTCTGATTTACAAGATGCTATCAAAAGCGAAATAATCAACGAAAATCCGCTGGCCCAAAGTAAGTGATTTTTCATGGAAAAAATGTTTAATGAAATTGGTAGTTTAAAAGAAGGAATAACTCCTAAATCAAAACTACACAGTGGGCGGATGTAGAATAGCGTCGAAAAAATCGCTCGAAAAATAGGCTAAGTAATTACTTGAAATTTGAGGTGTTTTTGGGGTTTTGCCAAAAGTGTTTTCCAAAAAGTACGACACTTCAAAAACATCTAACCACGATTTCTTAATATTCTCGCTTTGTTTTTCGGTTTAGTTGCGGGCGTGGTCTTGGGCTACTTTGTGGAGTTGTTTGGCCAAATAGCACTTACCATCGCAGTGAAGCTGTGGAGTAAAACGGTTTTCGCAGAGATTTTGGATGATGTACTCTTTCCGAAGTTCAAAATCTAAATACACAAACGGCACTATCAGTATTTTGAAACTGATAAGCAAAAGCATAAAAAATGCGATATGACGTTTGATAGACATTGATTTGGACTGCTATTTATCAAACATAACGCATATTAACCTAAAAATGATGCAAATAAAAGGGGCAATTGACACTATTTAATGAAAAACTAATAATTGGCTTCTCTGAAGTGTCAGTCGGTTTGAAACCGACCGACACTTGGTCAGCACGCAAAAGGGGCAGTCGGTTGTAAACCGACCGCCCCTTGGCTCGCCTCACCGACAGTTTTACCCTTTTCTTTTTACCAAATACTGCTCTATTTCATTCAGCGTGAGTGCGTTAAACGTCATAGCTTTGGTAAGCCCGCCTTTGCGTGCAACACTGACACCATAGTGCATGTCATAATACCCCTCTTTGTGATGGGCATCGGGGTTGATGGAGAGCATTACGCCTTTTTCCATGCAATACCGAATCCAACGCCAGTCTAAATCCAATCGCCAAGGGCTTGCGTTGATTTCTATGACTACGCCATTTTGAGCACAGGCGTCAATAATTTTTTGATAATCAATGGGATAACCTTCTCTGGCGAGTAGCAAACGCCCCGTTGGGTGTCCTAAAATAGTAGTATATGGATTTTCGATGGCGCGAAGCAGGCGCGAGGTAGCTTTTTCCAGATTCATCGTCAAATTGCTGTGAACCGATGCTACTACAAAATCAAATGTTTTCAGTATTTCTTCTGGATAATCCAAAGCCCCATTTCCCAAAATATCAGATTCAATTCCTTTCAAAATTTTAAAAGGTTTAGTGAAAGTCTCTGCAAAAACCTGATTCAAGTGGTCTATTTCTTTATGTTGTTGTTCTACCCGTTCTTCCGAAAGCCCTTGGGCATAAGTGGCCGTCTGAGAGTGGTCAGCGATACCCAAGTATTCAAAGCCTAATTCCTGACAAAAACGCGCCATTTGCTCCAGACTATGCTTGCCGTCGGAGTAAGTACTGTGGTTGTGAAGAATACCCCTTAGATTATTCCAAGTAATTAACTCTTCATTGTTATATTTTGAGTGCCATTCAAACTCGCCCATGCCTTCACGCATTTCTGATACCACAAAGGGCAAACCTGCCTTTTGGTAAACTTCTTCCGCGCTGCTAATGGGGGCAGAGGCCATAGCAAGCGAAAGAAGTGTATTGCCGCTGGGGCCTTGTTTTGCTAAATGGGCTTCGGAGCTTTCGAGAATAAAACGTTCGTTTTCAAATCGTTCTGGCTGAACAAACAAGATTTCAACGTTGACTTCCAAGGTCTTTTTTACCTCGATTTCTTCGCCTTGTGGTGGTAAATCGGTGGCTTGGCTTCGATCTTGGATTTTGCCCCGCCACACAAAAGGCGATGAGTCTTTTGCGTTATGGACCAACCATTGTACATTGTTTACAGTTCGGGTGGCCATCACTGGCGATTCGGTAGCAACGAGTAGTTGAATGGTTTCTACAATCTCACATTTGCGGGCAACTTCTCCTGTGATGGCGATTTTTGAAAAGAAAGGTTGTAATTCTTCCAGAATAATCGTCGCCAATGCTTCGCCTTTGTCCATGCGGAGTTTCCCTAATTGGCTTTGTAAAAATGCTAATGAATCTAATATTTTTTGTTGAGTATTGGCCCCAAAACCTTTGAGTTTGGCAATTTCGCCGCTTTGGCAGGCAGCCTGTAAACCTTCGATGGTATCTATGCCCAAATCCCGCCAAATAGTACCAATTTTTTTAGGGCCTATTCCCTTGATTTTAAACATCTCCAACACCCCCGTTGGCGTTTGTGCCATGAGTTCGTCAAGTTCGGCTAAGTGGCCCGTTTGAACCAGTTGAACGAGTTTATTAGCAGTACTTTTGCCCACGCCCTGTATTTTGGTGAGTTCTTCGGCTGACAAATCAGCTATATTGGCCTCTTTAAAACGGTCTAAATTGAAAGCAGCCGTCGAAAACCCTCGGATTTTGAAGGGGTCAGCATTATGGAGTTCAAGGAGTTTTACGGTCAGTTCGAGTACTTCGACAATTTCTTCGTTTGACATGGCAGATGTTTAATTCAATGATTTGAAAATTTGGTATTTATTGCGGGAAACCGCTTGAAATTGAATTTTAAATCTAAGAAACCAATTCTTTCCTACTTCCTACTTCCTGAATATACGACAAAACCCCCTCAAAATCATTGGCCTGAAACCATTTAAAATCCCCTTGGTGCTTGAACCAAGTAATTTGACGTTTGGCGTATCGGCGAGAGTTGCGTTTGAGGAGGCGTACCATTTCATTGTAATCGTACAAGCCGTCGAAATAATCAAACACTTCTTTATAGCCAACGGTTTGGAGGGCATTGTGTTCGCGGTAAGCCAACAAAGAGCGAGCTTCCTCAACGAGCCCCGCCGACAACATCAAATCCATACGGGCATCAATTCGACGGTAGAGTTCTTCGCGGTCGCGTTCGAGCGCAATTTGCACAATTTTAAAAGGGCGTTGCGCGGGCTGATGTTCTCTAAACGACGAATAGGCTTTCCCAGTCAATAAACATACCTCCAAAGCCCGTACTACCCGTTGCGTATTTTGGAGATCGTTTTGGGAACAATAAACAGGGTCTAACGCTTGAAGCTGGGTCTGTAATATTTCTAATCCTTCAGTTTCAAGACGTTGCATTAATTCCGAACGAAGCTCTGGCGGTGTCTCGGGCAACTCGTCCAAACCCTCACAAACGGCTTTGATATACAAACCCGAGCCTCCCGTGAGAATCACAACGTCTTTGGTTTTGAAAAGACTGTCTAATAATGCCAAAGCATCACGTTCAAACGAACCTGCACTATAAAGAATATCAATGGAATGAGAATTGATAAAATGGTGCTTCACTCCGTGCAACTCATCTTCGGAAGGCTTGGCAGTACCGATGTTGAGTTCACGATAAAATTGCCGTGAATCTGCCGAAATCACTTCTGTTTGTAAGGCTTGAGCCAACCGTACACAAAGGTCAGTTTTTCCAACTGCCGTAGGGCCAGCAACGACGATGAGTACTTTAGGCAACAATTAATTGGGCTTAAAAGTCAATTCTTCGGTTTCTCCAAATACATTTTTGATAGAAATCTGGAGTGTGTTAGCAGTGAGCTTCACAATCGTATAACGAAGTTCTTTGTTAAGAATAATTTCGGTTTCTCCAGCATTAAACTCCCAACTGCCAGTGTCATACACTTGCGGGTTTTTGTCATTGCATTTGCTCCCTCCCTCATTCCATTCATAGGTTTTATTTGTACGATACACCATGTTATCGTCTCGGCTACAGGGAGGTTCTTGATTGATGACTTCATCCCCATCTATCTTAGAAGAAGTCAAAACCCATGCCTTGGAAGATGTTCCTGCCAATAGTTGAATTTTAGGAATATTTGGATCGGGAGCAGGATCATCATCATTGCTTGTCACGTTGCATTGGGTCAGTCCCAAAACAATCATCATCATCAGTATCCACGTATGCAGCAGTTTCATGTCTCTACAAAATTATATTTGTTCAAAATAACGATTTTATTTCTAAACAAGCAATGATTTTGCCAAAGTGGCTCTTCATACATTCCTATTAAATTTTTCCTAACTTTCGCAAAATCCAAAAATCTATGGGACTCTCTTCGCTCCTATTTTTTATCATCACCCTGTTTCTTGGTGGAGGGGTGGGTTATGGTTTGTTTTATTTGGCAAATCGTAAAAATACTCAGTTAGCCCATTCTACAAAATCAGCCACTATTTTGCTCGAACGTATCGAAAAAGTCTTCAAAGTAGTGATGGCCGAAGGGTATTTTACGGAAATATTTGATTACAAAGACGACAAAAAATTTCTGTATTTATTTAAGAATTCCAAAAAAGCCTTGGTCATCGCCAAAGCAAAGGTATTGGTAGGTTTTGATTTTGGCAAAATGCGTTTTCACATTGACGAAACTACCCACAAAATGGTCATTGATTATTTTCCCGAACCCGAAGTACTTTCGATTGATACAGATTATAAATTTTATGACATCGAAAACGGTATCTGGAATCGCTTTAGCCATGAAGACTACACTAATCTGTTGGTAGATGCCAAACAAGCCATGAATGAAAAAGCACTTTCGGGTGACTTGCCGCGCATTGCCAACAATCAAATCCAATTTATGATGTACCAATTGGCAGCTTCAATGGACTGGAGCATAGACATGCAATTGACTGATACCAACCGAAAGAAACTGGAACAGTATAGCAATTACGAAGAAGTAAAAGCAGAGCCGGAGAGTTTGGAGTAGGTAGTGTGCAGTTTACAGTTTACAAGCCTACTGTAAACTGCACACTATGGACTAATGCAAAATATTAAATACCAATTCTTTCAAAATCGCGCTTTCGTCCATAGAACCAGCCTCAATACCTTTGGAGGCATTGTCGGCGTGGCGGAGGGCTTTAATGGCTTTGGCTACGTGAGTCAGCGAATATTGACGGGCGGCTGAAAGATAATCCTTTACAAAAAATGGGCTTACACCCAGCACCGAAGCCAAATTTCCTTCCGATTTGTCTTGCGTCCCATGAATGACCAATACTTTACTGAAGAAATTGTACAAAATAATCAATACTTGAGGCAGCGGATTGTCTTTGGGATTGGCAGCCAAATAAATGGCGATTTTGTTGGCCTTCAATACATCCCGTTGAGTGAGGGCTTTTTGAAGCTCAAAAACGTTGTATTCCTTACTTATTCCTACATATTTTTCGACCACACCAGCCGTGATTTCTTCGCTAGCAGTGAGGTTAAGCAAAATTTTGTCAATTTCGCTCGTAATGCGTTTGAGGTCATTGCCGATGTTTTCGACCAGCATTTGAATGGCTTTGATACTGATTTTGGCACCTAAACTTCTGGCATACTCTCCTACCCAGTCAGGAAGCTTATTGTCATACATTTTCTTGCATTGAATCAAAACGCCATTTTTCTCAAACACTTTGGGCAGTGATTTGCGCATATCAAAATTTCCTTGAAAACACAGCACCAACACTGTAGATGGTAATGGGCGAGCGGCGTAGTCTTCCAGCATAACCGTTTTTTCTTTGCTGTCCAGTCCGCTTGATTGTTGGGCTTCTTTGACCAAAATCAATTGGCGCTCGGACATAAAAGGAAACCGACGCGCATTGTTAAGGATAGTACCCACATCGGCATCTTTGCCAAACAACACAAACTGATTGAAGCCTTTCTCGGATTCAGGTACAACAGCTTTTTCAAGTGCATCAGCCAGTATATCAATATAATAAGGCTCGTCACCATGAATAAAATACAGCGGTTGAATTTTTTTCTGACGAAT
>JBDHXS010000317.1:0-7917 GCA_039810845.1 Runella sp.
CGTCGCACCCGTGGCAACTGGAGCCACTGGACTCAAAACTGTCACTGTCACATTGCCGCTGGCAGCAGAAGCGCAAGTTACATTGTTGAGCGTTTGTTCGCATTTGGCATAATATTGCGTAGTGACCGTGGGCGAAACTGGCATGGTGACAGCGGCATTATCAGCTGTTTGGTACCATTTTAAGGCCAAGCCTGACCCCGCACAACCTGTGGCTATCAGCGTGGCTGTGCCTCCCACACAAATAGTTGCGCCCGTGGCAACTGGAGCCACTGGACTCAAAACTGTCACTGTCACATTGCCACTGGCCGCAGAAGCACAAGTGACATTGTTGAGCGTTTGCTCACATTTGGCATAATACTGTGTAGTGACCGTGGGCGAAACGGGCATCATTACTTCTGCGTTATCGGTGGCTTTGTACCATTTTAAGGCCAAGCCTCCCCCGGAACAACCCGTGGCGGTGAGTGTGGCCGAGCCTCCCGCACAAATCGTTGCGCCTGTGGCTACAGGAACCGATGGATTCAACACCGTCACCGTTGAGTTTGTCATTAAAGTGACATTACAATTGTTTTTAGTAACACTTACCAGCGTAAGCACTACATCTGCCATCACATTGTTAGCCGAAATGGTCTGATTAGTTCCATCTAAAGGCAGGGTTTGGCTGCCCATAAGTCCTGTTAGGGTATAGGTCAAGGTCGCTCCACTGGTGCCTGTAACGGTAAAAGTAGCATTGTTTCCTGCGCAGATGGGGCTATTGTTTCCACCGATACTGGCCGTAGGCGGAACGGGATCATTAAGCGTAGCCACCGCAGCGTTGCTCGTACAACTGCCGTTGGTCGCCACTATATTGGTATAATTGCCCGCTGACAGATTAGGAATAATAATAACCCCAGTGCCGTTGGAGGTAAAGTTAGCGGCAGGAACGTTGGTCATCCCTTTGGTATAGCTCACGGAATAAGTAGTATTAGGTGCAAAACCACTCAAAGAGATACTACCATCACTACCACCGCAGGTGGTAGGTGGGACAATATCAACTGGGTGCATATAAGATGAGTTAGGATAAACCGCTGCATTTTGATCATTACAATCGGCATTGTTCAATGAAAAACCAGAGGTCGGAACACAGGAGAGTACAACACTGTTGTTGGGATCACCGTATGTATCACCATCGGCATCCACGTAGTAGGTGGTTGTGGGAGAAGGTAATCCTATTTCCAAGCCCCAACCCGTAAGAGAACCGCCGTCTAGAGTGACCGCATCACTGATTGTAAGCGTCCAAGTACCGTTGGGATTGGTGCCAATAAGGGCAGATAAGGAAGTGATGGGTTTATAGGTACCTGAGATGGCATAGGTAGTCGGATTAGCAACAGGACTGGTAGATGGGTTGCAGGTGCTTTCAAAATTAGCAGCCGTGAGAGCCGCTGCATCGTCGAAAGTGGCGAGGATGTGATTTTGGCTACAACCAGCACCGGAACCTACGCTACCCGGTCGGTCAAAAAGGGTGAAAATGGTTCCATTCGGTGCGGTTAGGGTAGCTTTGAGGTCACCTATCCACGTATGCAAAATAGTAAGGTTTTTTACATTCAAATCTAAGATATTGCCCGTCGCACCGCTGATGGTGAGGGTAGAAGTAATCGTAGGTGTTCCGGAAGTTGAAATCGTTTTGGGTACATCGGTAGCGGTGTAGGCAGTCAAGGTGGGGAAGTCTATCACTCCGTCACAGTTATCGTCTATCCCGTTGCAGATTTCGGTTCTGCCCGGGTTGACGTTGGGATTATTGTCATTGCAATCCCCTGAACAGATTGTATAACCGTCCATGTCAACATCAAATCCTTCATCTATGCTACCGTCGCAGTCGTTATCAATCAAATCACAGATTTCCGTGGCATTGGGATACACTGCATTATTGTTGTCGTTGCAATCTGTGTTATTCAACACATAACCCGCACCACAAACAGCGCAAAATTGCTGCGAAACGGCAGGATTTCCGAAGTTATCCTGATCTAAATCTCGATAGCAGGTAACAATCGTAAAGCCCTCATCCGTTTGCCCGTCGCAGTCGTTGTCCAGAAAATCACAGATTTCCATGGCATTGGGATGGATACTTGCATCAAAATCATTACAGTCACCTTGTGCAACTGTGTAGTTATCCATGTCAACATCATCGGGGTTGGCAGCGGCGGCTACTGCGCGAGCAGCATTGACTCGGCCATGCCCCAGTTCATTGGACCAGGAACCGTGGGGCTGACCTGCTACAACGGGTGTATAGGTATAACCACCCGTTTTATCGCAGGTTCCTTCCAAAATACTTCTTGCCTGCAACTGCGTCAAATTTGGGTTGACCGACAGTATCAAGGCCATTACCCCCGCCGCATTCGGACACGCACTGGAAGTACCATTAAAATCGGCGATATAGTCTCCATTAGTAAAACCAGCAGCTCCTGAAATATCGGTTGTTTGGATTTTTACGCCAGGTGCCGACACGTCGAGGTTGGTGCCATAGTTGCCTCCCCACCAGTTTTCTCCATCGCAGGAAGCAGGGTTTTTGCGCTGATCGCACATGCTCATGGCCCCCACCGCGATGACCTTCGGGTTGGAAGCAGGGTAACTCACACTGCTGTTATCATTACCCGATGCAAACAATACGACACTGCCTTTGCCCCCCCTCCCACTGGTTACGGCTCCATCAATGGCAGCATTTATGACTGAACTCGGAGCACCTCCTCCCCACGAATTGCTCAAGACATCGGCACCGGCATTATTCCATGCCCAGTTGATGCCATCGGCCAGCCAACTATCGGTTGTAGAAAGGTTATGGAAAACTCTGACGGGAATGATTTTGGAAGTGTAGGCAATTCCTATTACTCCAATATTGTTACCAATGGCGGCTACTTGACCCGCACAGGCCGTACCGTGGGCCTCTGCTCCTGTTCCAAGCGGGGCACCCAAAGTGCCCTGACCTGTAGCATCGTAGCCTCCCAAGAGGTTTCCTGCAAGGTCGGGATGAGCTAAATCTACCCCTGTATCAATGATGGCAATTTTAATGCCAGCCCCTGTAGTGGAACCCGTAGGTGTAGGTCCCCATGCCTCAGGCACATCCATGTCGGCATCGGCTGTTCCTGCGGGTGTAGAGTTACTGCCCGTATTGTTCAATGCCCACTGAGTGTTATAGAGAGGATCGTTAGGCGGGGGGGGAGGAGCCACCTTAGGCATAGGGGCGCTCTCAATCATGTTCAGCTTAATAAAATCAGGCTCGGCAAAAGCAAAAAGCCCCGTTTCATAAAGTCGGTTGGCCATGTCATACACATCACCGGAAGAGTTTTCGGTGAGCGCAAGGTGGTAGAGCTTGGGGTTGAAAGCGTTTTGTTTAACAATCTGCAAGTTCAATTTAGCAAGTTGATCGGTGAGCAGGGGTAGATCACTGACTTGTTTGAGTCCCAACAGAATCTGGTTGTAGGGGGCTTGCAGTACTTTTCCTTGCCGCCAATTTACAAAAGGATAAGCAAACTCTATTTCGGGGTCGGCATTCAGATTCCCAACCAGGGATTTGACCTCACTAACCTGCTTTATATTTTGCAAGTCCAAAATATAAACACCAAGCGAAGCAAAATACATTTGGTCTTTGGGAGGTGCTATTTGTGCCTCTTTTGACAGTAGAGTCTGTACTTGGGAAAGGTTTTTCTCCGACTTGAACTTGACCAATACTTTTTCGGTCGAAGTTTGCAGTTCGATTTTTCCAGTGGGTGGATAATAGTAAAACACATCATTTTCAGAGGGTTTCTGAGCAGCTGCATTTTGGCGTGTCAAAAGCAGAAGAAGTACTAACAGGCATGTGCCGTAGTGAAGCCACCCCACTAAGTTTTGGGTACGCTTTAAGCACTCTTTAGTAGGTCGTAAAACGTTGGTGTAAAGTGTTTGCATTAAGCTATTTTTACAGGTAACAATAGAATTGGTTAAGAAGAAGCAATAATAAGCGTTTTTTGTAAACTTTTGGATACTTCTATTGAAAAGAAGTTTTTGAGGTATTTTAAGCAATTAGGTTTTTCAGGCGTCTTTATTGATTACTTACGTGTTCAAAAAAATGGTGTCGCAAAATGCTTTTGCGACACCATTTTTTTGAACTTCTCTTGATTGATATAAACAAGTCAACAATCAGATAGCTTCTATCTACCATCATAGGAATTTCTTCCTATAGTTTACTGACATCATTTTTGATTTTAGGGACGGTTTTCAAGTAAGCATAAATGGCCTTTACTTCATAATCAGTCAAGGTAAGGTGGGGCAACATTGGGTAGCGCAACAAGCTACCATCAGGTTTTTTACAAAGTTTGACAGCTTGTACAAACTGTTCTTCATTGTATTTCTTGGCGATGCCTGTTTCTTCATCAAAAGTCAAATTGGCTGACGGGATGATATTGCCCTCTAAATCAGGCATTTTGATACCTCCGCCATAAAACCCAAACGATTTCTCGGGATGAAGGGGGTCTTCCTTGGCAAAATCGCCCGAATGACAACCATAACAAGCAATGAGATCGTTGGCGATGTATTTTCCAAAAGTTACCATATCGGTCGAATCTGGCACCAAAATAGGTTCAGTAATGGGGGCAAGGGGTTTCATTACAGTATTGGTAAGCACTTTGAGCAAAAAGCTGGGTTCTTGCTCGTGTCCAACTCCTTTGGTAGCCTGCACAGGAAAACGATCGGAGTGTAGATAGGCAATGACAGATTTTAAATCTTCGTCGGCCATGCGTGGAAATTTAGGCATGATGGGCGCATAGTTCCCGTTGCGTTTGATTCCCGTTTTGAGAAAATACATAAGTTCTCCATCTGTCCAGCTACCAATACCATCTTCAGCATCTTGTGTAATGTTGAGTGAATATGCCTTCCCAAACTCTGGAGGCAGGTCGGCAATGTGCTTGCCTACCAAACGGTTGTTTTCGTTGGCATGACAAGCATTACACATAATGGTTGCTATTTTTTCGCCACGAGCCACCCGTTCGGGTGTTACCTCTACGTGGACATTTTTGATATTCTCTGGGATATTGACTTCATATGAAGGCACTCCACGGAAGTTGACAAACAGCAGTGTCAAGCCCACAATACCCACCAAAACAGCCACTATTTTAAGGATGAGTTTTCCTATTTTCTTCATATTTTACTGCGTTAAGGGTCGTAATTTTAAATAAAACGACACATAGAGCACTATGTGTCGTATAGAATGATTTGTTACATCATCATCATGTCTTCCAGACTAACTTCGATTTCATCGCCTACCTGTTTAATGCTATACTTCATAGGGTAGTAGCCCGACTTAGCAAACTTGGCTGGCAAAGGCAAAGCCTTAGTAAGATTAGGTTTGCTTTTGAGGAAATCATAGGTAACCATTGGTTCAATGAAAGTAGTTTTTCCATCATAAGAACCATAAATAAGTGTTTCAGTAAATTTTCCTTTTCCTGACAATTCAGGAGAAGCAGGATCAGCCCAATGCACTCCCATTTCAGGAACACCCGCTGGAAGACGGATATAGTTGGCAGGTATATAGCCTACTGGGGGAAGGTTATCAAATTTCGCAGGTGCAAGTGGATAAGGAGGAATTGCTTTTCGCTCGGCCAAAGGCTGCATATAGAAATGCATATCAAAATGAGCTACATCGTAGGTACCTGGAGGTTCATGGCCAGTATGCAAATAGTCAAGCATAATGTGGTCAAAAGGTGTCTTACCTA
Organism: Runella sp.; assembly: GCA_039810845.1. Classification (GTDB taxonomy): domain Bacteria; phylum Bacteroidota; class Bacteroidia; order Cytophagales; family Spirosomataceae; genus Runella. The sequence goes on from JBDHXS010000317.1 coordinate 5,721, forward strand.
CGGCTTCTGTAGGCAAGCTTAATACCAACGCTACCCCACCATGTGGCAGATTATCCAAGGAACCTTTGGTGAGTGTAAAACCGATAGATGTAGGCTTTCCATCTGTCGAAAATTTTACCCACGAATACGCCTTCCCATTGCCTAAAGCTTGTTCAGTCCCTTTATAAGTAGGTGCTGCGGGGTCGTTTTCTTTGTTGCAGCCTGTCAAAAACAACAAGGCCAAAAGCGAGAATGTGAATAGTTGTTTCATTGTAAATTGAGTAATGATTTAAATGGGCAATAATTACGAGTCCAATAAAACTTAAAACAAAGTATTTAGTAGAATTGGGAATACAAAATTGGATATTTTTATAGATGGGGTGTTATCACAAAATGGACATTCTTTTCCTCATTTCGAACCATAAAAAAAAGCCCGCATAGGGCTCTCAAAAAGTTTTACAATTTCTTTTGCTCATTTTGAACATTTTTTTGCTCATTTTGAACAAAAGGGCTTCTTTTGAACTAAAAATATATCTTTAACGCCATTCCGAAGGAGTCTTTCCAAATTTCTCCAAAAATACTTTTGAAAAGTAAGGTAAGCTCTCAAATCCAACTTGGTAAGCGATTTCAGAGATGGTGCCAGTCTTATTGAGAAGTAATTCGGCGGCCTTTTCTAAACGATAATTCCGTACATATTCTGTTATGGTTTGGCCTGTCAGTGCTTTCAATTTTCGACGAAGTTGTACCGAAGTAACTCCCATTTCAGAAGCAAATTTTTCTACGTCAAAATTGCTTTCAGAAAAATAGTTCTCTAAAATAGTCTTGGTCTTTTGGACAAACTGTTCATCCATTGAGAGTACTTCCATGGGCGGCTTTTGAGCCTCTAATATCGTATTTTGTTGGCTATATTTTTGTTGCAGTAGCTGGCGCTGTTTTAATAAGTTTCGAACCCGCACTTGAAGTTCTTCGGTATTAAAAGGCTTCGCCAAATATTCATCAGCCCCCACATCAAACCCTTCCAAGCGATCTTCTAATGCTGCTTTGGCCGTGAGCATTATGACAGGGATGTGGCTGATACGAATATCGCTTTTCAAGGCTTTACAGAAACCAAAACCATCAAGGCGAGGCATCATCAAATCGCTTATAATCACATCTGGGACATGTTCTAAAGCCATCTCCAAACCCTCTTGCCCATCGTGGGCTTCCATAACATGATAACTATTTTTGAATATACTATCAATGTAAGACCGCAAATCGGGGTTGTCTTCTACTACAAGTAGAATGGGTACACTCCCATTAGAAGACGTCTCTATGGTGGAAGGAACAGCAAGAGAGGGGGTTTCCCAAGGAATTTCAAAGGAGTTGGTGTATTCTGGTAGTTCATCCTTTTTCAAATGTTCTTGCCAAGTAGCTCGGTCGCAAGGAATAGAAACTGTAAAAATCGTACCTTGTCCCACTCGGCTCGTTACTTTAATCTTACCTTGGAGCGCATTTACCAATTCTTTCACCAGCGCCAAACCAATGCCTGTTCCTTCAAAATTTCGGTTGCTACTGTGTTCGGCTTGATAAAAGCGATCGAAAATCATCGGAAGCCGTTCGGTTGGAATTCCAATCCCGCTATCGCTGACCTTGATGGTAACCTCCCTTCCCCCGATGGGGGAGTTAAAATTGCTCCTCCCATCGGGGGAAGAGAGGTTATAGTCCACGCGTACTTCAATTCTACCTTGTTGGGGCGTAAACTTAAAAGCATTAGAAAGTAAATTAGTTAAAATTTTTTCCATTTTGTCGGCATCAAAATAGGCTATTGGGAAGTATGACTCTGTTCGTATTGAAAAACAATTTGTTTACTCTGCGCCAGCGACTCAAATGAAGAAAACAATTGCCTTAGAAAATGAGCCAGATCGCCTTGTCGAATTTCCACGGTCATTTTGCCTGCTTCAAGCTTGCTCAAGTCCAGCAATTGGTTGATCAGAGACAGAAGTCGTTCGGCATTTTGCTGCATTGTGCGAAAAATTTCGCGTGTGGGAAACTCCTTTTGTAGGTCTCTAAGTGGTGATAAAATAAGTGTCAGCGGAGTACGAAATTCATGCGAAATATTGAAGCTGTTTAAACTTTTGTAAAATATTCCCAAATAAGTGTAAATTTTGAGTGACGAAACTTTAACAAACACTCAGATGGGAATACTAAGTAAAAGTACAATTGAAAAATGGATTATACC
>JBDHXS010000318.1:0-7916 GCA_039810845.1 Runella sp.
AAGTAATAAAATGGGGTGAAACCATAAAATTTACGCTATTTTAATCCATAAAAACTTGTACTGGTAATAAGACGTCTATAAAAAATAAACCCGTAACGGCAATTTACCGATACGGGTTTAGAATATTACAGGAAAAATTTATAAGTGAATTACTTCACCGTAAGCAGCTGCAGCAGCTTCCATAATCGCTTCTGACATGGTAGGATGGGGGTGAACCGATTTTACAATTTCATGGCCAGTTGTTTCGAGATTACGAGCAACTACTACCTCAGCAATCATTTCAGTTACGTTAGTGCCAATCATATGTGCACCGAGCCACTCACCATATTTAGCATCAAAAATCACTTTCACAAAACCTTCGGGCGCACCAGCAGCTTTGGCCTTCCCTGATGCCGAAAAAGGGAATTTACCTACTTTGATTTCATAGCCAGCTTCTTTAGCTGCTTTTTCGGTAAGCCCAACGGAGGCAATTTCAGGTGTGCAATACGTACAGCCTGGAATGTTGTTATAGTTGAGTGGATGAACATGTTGACCAGCAATTTTTTCAACGCAAATAATTCCTTCTGCTGAGGCTACGTGTGCCAATGCCTGTCCTTTGGTCACGTCTCCGATGGCATAATAGCCAGGAACATTGGTTTGGTAATAATCGTCAGTAACGATTTTACCACGTTCCAATTTGATACCAGTTTCTTCTAAACCGATATTTTCGATATTGGCTACTACACCAGCTGCTGAGAGCACCACATCCGTTTCGATTTTAATCTCTCCTGTTGGAGTTTTTACGGTCGAAACGCAGCCAGCACCGCTTGTATCTACTTTTTCCACACTTGAATTAAGGTGGATTTCGATACCCATTTTTTTGTATTGCTTTGCCAATTCTTTCGAGACATCTTCGTCTTCTACAGGCACTACATTTGACATAAACTCTACAATCGTCACTTTGGTACCCATGCTGGCGTACACGTAGGCAAATTCAACACCAATTGCACCTGAGCCAATGACAAGCAATGACTTAGGTTGTTTTTCCAACGACATCGCTTTGCGGTATTCGATTACCTTCTGACCGTCAATGGGCACATTCGGTAACTGACGAGCGCGGCCTCCCGTGGCGATGATAATACTGTTAGCCGTATATTCTGTTTTCTTACCATCTTTTTCGACTTCTACCTTTTTACCAGGTTTTACTCGACCAGAGCCTTCAATAATGTCAATTTTATTTTTTTTCATTAAGAAATTCACACCTTTGCTCATTCCGTTGGCCACATCGCGACTGCGCTTGATGACCGCTCCAAAATCAGCTTCTGCATTGCCGACTGTAATACCGTAGTCTTTGGCGTGATTGATATACTGAAATACCTGTGCGCTTTTCAACAATGCTTTTGTGGGAATACAACCCCAGTTCAAACAAATTCCGCCGAGGCTTTCTCTTTCTACAATAGCGGTTTTTAATCCCAATTGTGAGGCACGGATGGCGGCTACGTAACCGCCTGGCCCGCTGCCAATAATTATCAAATCGTACTGTGAAGCCATTTTTAATAATTTTGAGTTGGAAGATTCGTGTTTTAAGGAGATTATTTATGGAAATAACCTCCTTAAAATCGAACGCAAAAATAGATGGAAAAGTTGGTTTGACAACAATCATCTATTGCCCTCATTTAGCCGAGTGTAGCACCTTGCTCAGAAAATGGCTGATTGTAGAGTCGTTTGCCTGTAGTTTTGAAAATTGCATTGGCAATGGCTCCGCCTGTAGGAGGTAAAGCGGGTTCTCCAAGACCAGTAGGATCTATGCCATTGTTGACAAAATGTGCCTCTATTTCAGGAACTTCATTGTAACGAATCAGACGGTACTTGTTGAAATTGTCTTGTTGAGGAGTACCTTCTTTAAATGTAATATTGCCATACATCGCATGGCCTAATCCGTCAACTACAGCACCAAAAATTTGGTTACGAGCGCTGCTTTCGTTGATAACAATGCCACAGTCAACGGCTGCATATACTTTTTTCAAAACAGGTTTTCCTTTTACAACAGCCATCTCTGCAATTTGAGCTACGTAAGAGGCGTGAGAGAAATACACGCTGAACCCTTGAAATACCCCTTTTTTCTTTTTGTTCCAACCTGCTTTTTCGGCCACAAGTTTAGTCACTTCACGGAAACGATTGGGTTCATAAGTAATTTTCCCGACGGGACTTTGCTGGGCTTTATCCAACAACTCCAAACGGAATTGGATAGGATCCTTCCCGCCCGCCATCGCCACTTCATCCAGAAAAGCCTGTTCGGCATACGCCAAAAAGTTAGTAATCGGTGCCCGCCAAGGACCTGTGGTAATCGGTGATTTATAGTCATTGGATTGAATCAATAAATTCTCAACGGCTCCAGCAGGGAAGTTATCCTGACGGGTAGAGTTGCCAGCATTGATACTTGCTCCGTGCAACATATATCCTGTCATATTGCCTGCTTTGTCGATGGAAGCTTTAAAACGGTACCGTACGGCAGGGCGATATATTCCGCCTGTCATATCATCCTCCCTCGACCAAGTTACCTTAACAGGAGCTTTGATAATACTTGATAATTCTGCGGCCTCAAGGGCGTAATCGGTATTGAGACGACGACCAAACCCTCCACCCATGCGGGTTAGTTCTATCGTCACTTTGTCGGGAGCCAAATTGAGCATCTTTGCTATCTGGCCTTGAGCTGCTTGGGGGGTTTGGCTTGGGCCGGCTAATTCGATGCTGTCACCTTTGAAATGCGCAAAGAAATTCATTGGCTCCATCGGGCTGTGTGGTAGGAATGGACATTGGTATTCGGCCTCAATTACTTTATACGCATTTTTAAACGCTGCTTCAACGTCTCCGTCTTTACGTTGTACAGTGGCCGTGTTGCTGTTGAGCATTTCTTTGAAAATACGGTCATGGTCAGCAGAACTTTCGAGGTCTCTTTCTTTCTCCCACTCAATTTTTACGGCTTTGCGAGCCTGCATCACTTCCCAAGTGGTTTTTCCCACAACGGCTACTTTGTTTGCAAATGATACCACATCGGTAATACCTGGCATTTTTTTCGCTTCGGTTGCATCAAAAGACTTGAGTTTAAGTCCAAATGCAGGCGGACGCTGTATGGAAGCATGAAGCATTCCCGGAGCTTTGTAGTCAATTCCAAACAAGCGTTTGCCACTAAGAATGTCTTTATTATCAACGCCCTTAACGGAGCTGCCAATTAGTGTAAAATCTTTCGTTGCTTTCAGTTTTACATCTTTAGGCGGAGCGATTTGAGCAGCAGCCGTAGCCAATTCTCCATAGCTTAGTTTTTTGCCTGAATTGTGTACCACAAATCCTTTGCTTGTACTACACTCACTTACAGGTACACTCCATTGTTTTGCAGCAGCTTCTATTAACATAGCACGGGCTGTGGCACCAGCTTTGCGTAAGCGTTCCCATGAGTGACGAATCGCACCGCTTCCGCCTGTGAGTTGGCGTTCAAATTTTTTGGTATCTAAAGGAGACTGCTCTACTTTAACTTTTTCCCAATCGGCATCTAATTCCTCAGCTACAATAATAGGGAAAGCTGTTTTGATGCCTTGGCCAATTTCGGGATTGGGCGAATAAATGGTCACAATTCCTGATGGAGAAATGGCCAAATAAGCATTGAAATTTATGAGGTCTGCTGCTGTATTGTTCAGTACTTTGGGCTGAAATGCTTCAGTGGTAAGCCAACTGAAACCCAAGACCAAACCACCTCCGGCAGTAGCGGTGGACTTTAAAAAGTCTCTTCTTGATTGAATATTGCTCATGCTATGTGGTACGGACGGCTCGTCCGTGGTTAGAATGGTTCAGGAATAACTATTATTTTTTCATTTTGGCAGCTGCCAACTTAACTGCATCGTGAATCCGATGATACGTTCCGCAACGGCAAATGTTACCTACCATTGCCTCTTCAATATCTTTGTCGGAAGGATTTGCGTTTTTTGATAATAACGCTGCTGCTGTCATCATTTGTCCTGCCTGACAATAGCCACATTGTGGAACATCCACTTCATTCCAAGCTTGTTGTACTGGATGTTCGGCTGTTTCAGATAGTCCCTCAACTGTGGTGATTGTGGCGTTTGCTACCGTTGAAACAGGCATCACGCGCGAGCGCGTAGCCTCTCCGTTAATGTGTACTGTACAGGCACCGCACATAGCTATTCCACAGCCATACTTGGTACCTACTAAGTCAAGGTGGTCACGCAATACCCACAGTAGGGGCGTATTGCCGTCCACATCTGCTTTGTACGATTTCCCGTTAATTTTCAGATTAAACAATGCCATGTTCAGAGAAGGTTAAATTTTGTATGTAACATAAAATTGAATATAAAAGTTAGAATTCGCAAACATCTCCCTATCTCCTTAGCGACCAACGGCCTTTGGTTGACGACGAAACTGGAATACACTTGTTTATTCAATACTTATAAATAAATCTGGGATAGTAGATAGTAGGTTAAGTCTTTATCCAAACTAAAAAGACCGAAAAATATTTTTCGGTCTTTTTAGTTTGGATGTGTGGTATTTATCAATGAATTGCACTCACAGAAAGCTTATTAAGTTGAATTGTCCCCTCTTCGGTGGAGATAGAAATCCTACCTTCATTTTTGGCTGGGAAAACCCAATCAGTTATGGCTTGTTCCCCGTCTTGGGCAAACACTTCCAATACTGATTTGTCGGCCAACAGCCTAATTGTGAGTTTTCCACCTTTCAAAGGTACTTTTACCTTCTCTACGCTTGGGAATCGGGGATGAAAGTTTACTAATCCCGAACGTGTACGATCCAGTGATAATTCTTGGGTGGCTACGTCGTAGCGGATCACGGTTTCTTCGTCTTTACTTTGAAATACTTTCAGCGTAACTGCTTTGGCTTGTTGAAGCTGGATTTCCGCAGACAAATCAAAGATATAACCTTTAAATGGAACTAAGTACTCAGAAGCAACTATCTGATTTTTAACACTAAACACTTCTTTTTGGTGGGCTTTAAGTGCAGCAACGGGTTGTTGAACAAGTCTCAATCCATTCGTCGTTTTCTTCAACGATAGCTCGCGAGGAATGGAAAAACCACCCCGCCAGGTATCGCCCGTAGGGATTTCATTGGCATATTCCCAATCGTTCATCCAACCAATCATAATGGGTTTGGTCTGAGTTTTGGGCAAGTTGTTGAACGGAATGGCGGCGTAGAAATCCTTGCCTTCATCCACGTACAAAATCTCGTCCTGTTTTTGAGCAATAAAGTTTTTGCCGTCAAAATCGCCGACGAAGTATTGCATTCCTAAATAATTCCTTTGCCGATGCCCGCTTGAAATCATCAAAACCCACTTAGATTCATTAGAACCCTCTATGGGTATTTTTGTGAGCGACGGACATTCCCAAACTCTGGTCATATCGCCTTGTTTGCCAAATTCACTCAATAAAGCCCATTTTTTCAGGTCTCTGGATTCATAAAATTGAACTGTATATTCGAGGGGTTTTACAACGGTCATAATCCATACTTGTTTTTCGGGATACCAGATTACGTTGGGGTCACGAAAATCTTTCATGCCCAAGTCCAGTACTGGATTTTTCTCGTAGTGTTTCCACGTTCTGCCTTTGTCAGTACTATAAGCAATACTTTGGTGCTGCGCCAGTCCTTTTCCATCTTTGTCAACGTGTGAAGTAAAAATGGCCACCATGCCGTTTTTGATGCCTTTTTCAAAGAAACCAGAGGTATTATCACTATCAATAATGGCACAACCCGAAAAAATCATGGTTTGACTACCATCAGCATTATCAAATTCTGGAAGGGCTACGGGAAGCGTTTCCCAATTCTTGAGGTCTTTGCTTACGGCGTGTCCCCAACTCATGTGGCCCCATTTGTTTCCAAAAGGGTTATATTGATAAAACAAATGATATTCTCCATCGAGATATACCAATCCATTGGGGTCATTAACCCAATTTTTGGGTGGGGTGTAGTGATATTGAGGGCGATAATCCTTATGCTCGTTTTGAGAAAAGCCAGCGTAAGAAACTACCAAAAAAGCAGCAAGTGTTAGTATCTTTTTCATGTATGTGTGATTTGAACAGTCTCTGGATGGTTCATTGTACAATAAGAATGATAGCAGTAAGATTTAACCACTACCATTCGCAGTCATACGCTTCTTAACCTATCAGTTTTTAAAATTTTAATACCCTGGATTTTGCTTATATAAGCCATTTGTAAAGGTGATTTCAGCTTGTGGAATTGGCAAATATTCGTCTCTGCCAGCTGTGAATTTAGCTGTTGCCAAAAACGTTCTTCTTACTTTTTCTTTGGTAATGTAGGCATTAAGTGTTGGCTCGGCAATACCCCAACGTACCAAATCAAAGAAACGAGATCCTTCAGTAGCAAACTCCAAGCGACGCTCCCATTGCAAGGCTTTGAAGGCAAAATCTTGCGTCCAGCCAGTGGTGGAATAAGGCTTCACGTTGTATTTAGATGCAAAAGTACCGTCTGCTTTTTTGAGTCGGCCAGTACTTGCGGCGGCTCTTTCTCGGATTTGATTGATAAGGGGCAAGGCGCTGGCTTGTTGTCCCAGTTGAATATACGCCTCGGCTTGCATCAACAAAACGTCATCGTAGCGAATAATATCGTAGTTTTTTGCCGTACCCATGAATGGCCCAAGTTTGAAATACGAACCACTTGTGGCCAGTTGTTGAAAGCGCATGGTATGAAAGTTTCCGTAAACCCCAGCATCGCGTACCCAGCTGTTACTGAAAGGTTTGGTATTATCATATTTGTAGGGATGGCCGTCAATCCCTATGGTATGGTCAAGGCGAGGGTCAACGGTTTGGATTGATAAGTCAGCAACTTTATCATTGAACGTATCAAAATTAGGCCAACCATTGGCATCGGTCGTGTGGGCGTTTACTAGGTTTTGGCTACCAGCATGAAATCCACAGCAACCGTACTGAGAGGCTCCGTGCGGATAGTTTAGACCATCTTCATAGCTCATTCGCCCTGCCGTTGTTCCGTCATTGACAGTAAACTGAATGGCAAATATAGACTCTGGACCATTTTCAGTTTCGGGCAGAAAATTTTCCGCAATATCACTACTCAAACGGTATTTGCCTGATGAAATCACTGCCTGAGTGAGTGTAACCACTTCCTGTAGCCGTGTTTTGTTGATATTGGTTACTTTGTGGTTGTTGTCTTGCTCATAGGCTTGGTACAACCTCAACTTAGCTAAATACGCCTGTGCTGCTAATTTGTTGGCTCTTGCAAGCTCAGACTGCGTAGCGGGTAAATTATCAATGGCGTATTGAAAATCAGCGGCGATTTTATTCCAAGACTCCTCATTGCTGAGGGTGTTAGGTACCTTTAAAATGTCTTGTTCTGAGGCAGTTTCGTCAAAAATTGGGATATTTTTGTACAACAATTTCATTGTAAAGTAGCTATGAGCTCTCAAAAAGCGAAGTTCGGCCAGCCGTATCTTTTTATTGGGATAATTGGTCTCACTAAGTGTATTTACGGCACGTAGAGCTACATTGGCTCTTGAAATAGACTTGAACAAATTTTGCCAAGTGCGTGTCACAAATGCCCCAATGGCTGGGGTTGTGAGGTTGTAATGCTCCAAGGCATCAATTTCTCCCACATCGCCCGTACCGCCTCCACCTTTGTAGGCATCGTCCGAGCGAACACTTCCATAAACCCAATTGCTGTAAATGGGACCAATCATATCTCCGTTGCCAATGGCTGCATAAGCCGCAGTCACTAAGCCTTCAATCGCGGTGGGAGATGTTAAATCTGAGGACGAAAGTACCCCCGTAGGTGTATAATCAAGGGCATCTTCACAAGCACTGAAGGTGAGGAGTCCTAAAACAAAAGCCGTTGTTATTATTTTCTTTTTCATGATGGATTGATTTGAATGTGTTAAATAGTAG
>JBDHXS010000319.1:0-7911 GCA_039810845.1 Runella sp.
GGAAGTAGGATACTTTGTAGAATATGATGTCAATGAAGAAGAAATAAACCTTGGACGGCCTGCGATAGTACGCCAATATCAAATAAAAGAGTTGATAGCCGAACGTTATACCGACCCTGAGGGTAAAACAGCTTATCGAGTTACTCGTATGCGTCGTAATCTCGACAGCCAAGGCTGGCAACCTGACTCAACCATTACGCTGCGTTTACAAGTTGACCATGTCATTCGCAACGAAAATGGTCGAGATTTCGTAAAGATGTTGTTTCCTCCCGCTGAAAAACTTTCATGGAATGGTAACATATACAATACTTTAGGAGAAGATAGCTATGAACTAAAAAATGTAAACCAGCCTTTGAAAGTAGGAGGGACTACATTTGAACGCACCGCGACTGTTGTCCAACAAAATGACTCAACGTTGGTTAATCAAGATAAACGTGTAGAAGTTTATGAGGCTAAGGTAGGGTTGATTTATCGCGAGCGCGTCAATGTCCAGTTTTGTTCTTCTACCCCCGCCTGTGTTGGAAAAGCGCAAATAGATTTTGGTACGCGGCAGTTTGTTCGATTTAGAAAGGCTGGGAAGGAGTAGTTTACAGTCCACGGTTGGCAGTTTAGAATCCACAGTTTACAGGTTTAAAAACAGATTATTTTGTCATGTTGAAAGCATCTATTTTTTCGTACTCCTTGATTAAAAAGGGGATTCCCTTTGCAAAAAAGTGGATTTTGTTCTTGCTTCTTGGCTATTGTATCTTTCCAGTGGCTTCAAAGGCGCAAACGGCGAAGTATTTGGTTTTGCTAAAAAACAAAACAGGTACACCTTTTACAGTTGATAAACCCGAGGCTTTCTTGAGCAAGCGTTCTATTGAGCGTCGCCAGCGTCAGAAAATAGCAGTTTCTTCAAAGGATTTACCTGTGACTCCCTCCTACGTTACTCAAATTAGTCAGACGGGAGCCAAGGTATGGTACACTTCGCGCTGGCTGAACGCGGTATTGGTGGAAGCAACTTCGGCACAACTTACAACGATTCGTAACTTGTCCTTTGTCAATGGGATAGAATTCAATCGCGCTTTGTATAACGCCCGTGTATCAGCCGAAAATCAAAGTAAAGCTACCAACCAAAAATTTGGAGAAGAGGCACTCAACTACGGGGCTTCGCAAAACCAAATACAAATGCTGGGGGCTGACAAAATGCACGATCAAGGATACAACGGTAAAGGAATGTTGGTGGGTATTTTTGATGGTGGTTTTCGTAACTCTAATACTAATGCTACGCTCAAAACGATTTTGGCCGAAAATAGAGTGATTTCAACCTTTGATTTTGTCAAAAAAGAAACCAGTGTTTATGAAGACGATTCGCATGGCAACAACGTCTTTAGTATCATGGCAAGCTTTCAGGAAGGGTCGTTGATTGGGCCTGCTTATGGAGCGTCTTTTACGCTACTCAGAACCGAAGATGGAGGCTCTGAAACTCGCCTCGAAGAAGCCAATTGGCTTTTTGCTGCCGAATATGCCGATAGCTTGGGCGTAGATGTAATCAATACCTCATTGGGGTATAATCAGTTTGACAATCCAACAGATGATTATACTTATGCTGATATGAATGGAAAAACTACCCTCATAACCCGCGCCGCCGATTGGGCTGCGGGTGTGGGAATGGTCGTAATCGTATCGGCAGGCAATGAAGGAACCTCTTCCTGGAGATATATTTCTGCCCCTGCTGATGCTGATTCGGTGTTGGCAATTGGCGCGGTAAATAGTTTAAAAGGTTTGGCTTCATTCAGTTCCATAGGGCCTTCGGCGGATGGGCGTATAAAACCCGATGTGTGTGCTCAGGGGCAATCTACAGTATTATCAAATCAGAATGGGGCAGTAACGGTTGGTAACGGAACTTCTTACTCAGCGCCATTGATAGCAGGATTTGTGGCAGCTTTTTGGCAGTCGCAACCGCATCTTACGGCCATGCAAGTGATAGACTGTGTTCGTCGAGCTGGCGATCGTTTCAATACCCCAACTCCCCAATACGGCTACGGAATTCCAACTTTTGAAAGTGCTACCCAAGTTGCCAGAGATAAATACCCCATTACAGGTATTGCTGATTGGACAAAGTCTATGGAGGCTTTTGTATATCCCAATCCCCTTGGGTCGGTCAGTAGTTTGCAGGTACATTGGGGAGCAATATTTATGGGTAAAAAAGTGAATGTAGAACTCTTGGATTTTACAGGGAAAGTGCTTGTTCAACAGACTGTTATAGCCAATGAAGCTTCGGGTAAAATAGCACTGCCATCGAATATTTCCAATGGCAGCTATTTCTTGAAAATGAACGATAACGAACACGAAAGGGTTTTAAAAGTGATAAAGTAACCATCCATTTATTGAAATGAAACCACACCTTAAAATAGACGTAGTATCGGATGTCGTATGTCCTTGGTGCTACATCGGGAAGCGTCGTTTGGAAAAAGCCGTGACACAGCTGAAAGACAATTACACGTTTGAAATCAATTACTTACCCTTTCAGTTGGCACCGGAAATACCCATCGAAGGTGAAAATTCCAAAGAAAGACTTATTGCCAAATTTGGCAGCGAAGAGCGCTATCATCAGATTCTTCAGCAGGTGTCGGGCGTCGCAGCAGGCGAGGGTTTGAATTTCGATCTGGAAAATCAGGAAGTCTCTCCCAATACCCACGGCTTACACCGTTTGGTGTGGTTTGCTCAGCAGGAAGGCAAACAATTGGAAATGGTGGAAGCGCTGTTCAAAGCGTATTTTGAAGATAGAATCAATTTGGCTGTTACTGAACATGTGGTAACGCTGGCTGAAAGCATTGGTCTTGATACTGCGAAAGCGCGTGAAATATTGACCTCTGATTTAGGCACTACGGAAGTTGACCAACTGCTGTACCAAAATCGTTTGATGGGCATCAGCGGTGTACCGTATTACATCATCAACGACAAATACGCTGTGTCGGGAGCGCAGCCTACCGAATTGTTTCTGGAAGCATTACCCGAAATTGCCGTGAAAGCACCCATTCAAGCGCCTGCGGAAGGCGAGGCGTGCGATATTGAGACAGGCGTATGCTGATGCCATCGACTTTGGCATCCCCGCCGTATTCTTAGGCTATCTTTCTGATGAAGTGGGCATCGTCGATGCGCTCTTGGTTTTTGAAGTAGTCATTGTTCTTCTGACGGTGTATTTAATGCGGATTTTTAGGGATTAACGATGGCACGAACCCCAACTTGTGCTGATTGTTGTAAGGTCTCTGACCGTTTTGTGTGACTATGGCTTAATTTTTGTATAAAAACGACCCTCTGTAAATTGTAATGTATCAGGTAAAATGTGTCCAGAAGCTTTTGTTGTTACTACAAACTTCAATTGAAATTTTCCTCTAATCTCCTTTGTATAAGCATCATAATTATCTACCTGCACAAAATTATCATACGCGGGCAAAATTGTATAAGTATCCCCAAGTACATCTCCATCACTAATAGAGGTATAAAATATCGCATAAATGGGGTCTGTCATTTGACAGTTAGGTGTATAAGGAATGACTTTGTATTTGCCCGCCTTCAATGGGATTTTCTTTAAAAAAAGTTCTTCACGTTTAAATCCTTCTTTACTATACCACTCCAAAAGAATCCAATAACTCTCTTCCGGGCATTGATTTATATTGGTTCCGCCTGAAGTGGTATGACCGCGAATCTCTTAAAAACCATTGAGGTAACTTTGTCCCCATGCTTTCCCATTCATTTTGGCCGAAAAAGAGCCCCACGAGTATTTGCTTGGCCCAACGGGAAGGGAACAGGCGGTAACTATGAGAAGCAGTAAAATAAAAAACTTTGTGGGCATAAAACCAGAAACTTGTTTGAGAGTGAAATTAATAGAATTGTTTCTGAAAGATAAGAAACAACCATGTCATTTCAAGCCTACATTGACAATATCAAAGCCAAAACGGGAAAAACACCCGAAGATTTTAAAGCACTTGCCGAAGAAAAAGGACTACTGAATCCATTAGCCAAAGCAGGCAAAATTGTGGAATGGCTAAAAGAAGATTTTGGCTTGGGGCACTGCCATGCGATGGCTATTTATGCCGTTTTCAAAGGCCACAAAGACTATGAGAAAAACGAAGGAAAAGGGGCTGATTCCTAAGAAAGCCCCTTTGTTTATTCTCTAATTCGCATTTTTTCCTTCTTCCAGTTTCTTAATCAGGTTTTCAACGTTGTTTTTCTCCAATCCTTCTGCTGCCTGCGGTAAAGCGGCTTTCATGTATTCCAAGGCTTTTTTGTAATCGCCCATAGCTGAATACGCTCTTCCCAAGCCAACATTAGTGGTTAATACATTGGGATGTTTCTCGTAATTGGCTTTGAAAACTTTATATGCTTCCTGTGTTTGGTTCATGTTCAGTAACGTGCGGCCATATTGATGTACTTCGTTCATACTTCCCATCGGAATGGCTTCTTCCATTACTTTTTTGGCTTCGTCCATTCGGTTCATTTTCATCAAAACGGCGGCTTTGGTGCTCAACGTTTGGAAGTTTTTTTGCCCCATAATCCGAAAATAAATGGCGCGGTCCATCCACGCCAGCGCCTGTTCCAGCTCAATGTTGTTGGCAATGCAGTAGTTGGCCGCTTCGATAAAATGATAATAGGGCCGAGTGGTGCGCAATTCACTTTTGAAAGAGGCTATCTGCGCTTTTTGCGTATCGGCTTCGATTTTAAACGGAATTCGTCGTTTTTCCCACGAAAGTGCTACTACTGCTGAGTTTTTGGTTTCGTTAGAAAATTCGTATTTCAGCCATTCCACGCTTTTGTCCAGTGTTTCATTTTTGACCGTAACCCGCAGCGCATCTTCGGTAGGGTCGTAGTAAAAACTGCCCCATGAATTGGAAATTTTTGAGAATATCAAGGTGCTTTCCTGTTCGCCTAAACTGATAAAAAAACCGTAGGTGCCCGCTGCCAGGTCTTTCCCTTCGATTTTAACGGGATGTGAAAACGTAAACGTTGTGTTTTCGTTGGCCCCGGCCCGCCACGGAGCTGCCGTACTGGTACCGTGCCCCAAATCTTTGAATCCATAATGTGCTACAGAAGTACCCCAGATTTTTCCTTCGCGGCCTTTCACCCCTGGGCGGCCGTACGTAATAGAAATTTTTATAATGCCAATTTGCTCAGAAAGAGTCGCTTTCAGGTTTCCGCCGTCTGGTTCGGTAGTAAGGGACTCTTGAGCAAAAGTGATTACGGTAAAAAATAAAGCTGGAATAAAGAATAAAGCAACGTTTTTCATGGGTGTTTCTTTGAGTTGGAAGATGAAAGTGTAGGTATTTACAAAACTCCAAACTGCTTGAGGAATTTTTCAGAATTGGCTTTTGTAGCCGCAGGCGGATCCATGCTCAGGGATTTTTTGAAATTCTTAACGGCGTTTTCTTTGTCGCCTTTCAGGGCATAAGCCTCTCCCAAACTGTCCCACGCATTGGCACTTTTGGGAAAACGTAGGGTCGCAAGAGCCAAAATCTCAATGGCTTTGTCGTGATTGCCATCATTCAGAAATTGATACCCGTACAGGTTCAACTCATTTTCAGTGGCAATTGGGAGGGCTTCCGCCATGATTTTCTCCGCTTCTGCCGTTTTCCCTGCCTGTTTCAGTAATCCCGATTTGATGTTCAACGTAGCGAAACTTTTATGCTGGGTAATGGCTTGATCAATCCACACCATGGCTTTTTCGGTATTGACCTTATTTTGAAGGGCATAATTGGCCGCACTCGAATACCCCTGCCAAGCAAAGCCGGTAGGGCCTTTCAGTTCTTCGGCGGCATTGGCCATGACGATGGCATCTACCTCAAATTCAATCTTGACGGGAAACTGTTTTTTCTCCCAATTTAGTACCAATTCACCTGAATTTTTGCTGAGATTGATAAAGTCGTAGGTAAGGAGTTCCGTATGCGGAATGGTGCGCAGTTGTATTTTTGCTCTCAACTGATCTTGCTTAGCATCGTACCAAAAACTTCCCCACGAACGATTATCTTTCGATAAGATCACTTCGCCTGTTTCGTCTTTGTTGATGACAAAAAATAGCCCATACGTCCCCGCAGGTACGATTTGGTTGGCTACTTTGGCGTTGTGAGAAAACGTAATGGTGGTGTTTTCATTGGCCCCTGCCCGCCAAGGCGCTTCTGTTTTTGACCCAAAATTTTGAACAGTCCAGCCGTAAGGCACCATTTTTCCCCACACTTCCCGATTTTTGACGGAAGGTCGGGAATATTTAACCGTGACGGTTGAAATGCCGATGGTTTGAGCCACCTGCGCCGCAGGACTTGGCGTGCGAGGGGTAGTAATGCCCTGCGACCATGCAAGGGAAGAAATGCAGAGAGCTGCAAAGGCAAAAATTGATTTGAGACGTAACTGATTTTTCATGTTGACAGGGAGTTAGGAGTAAGAAAACCAAAAATAATTTTCTCTATCTCCCTGTCTGTCACCCCAAAAGGGTGATTTGGATGGATGGGGTTATATGTAGATGAATGGAAAACGGAAAAATCCTTGTTTTACGGCTTTGCATGGCGTAATTCCAAGCCTACTGAAGTGCGTGGTTTGAAACCTGTCCAAAGGCCCTCATTGGAATTTTCTTTCACTTCCAGGTATTTGCTGTAATCCAACCCTTTAAGGCGAATGCCCAAAAAGGCTGTGACAAAGTGCTGATTGATGTTGTTGATGCGGCGCTCGTTCCATGCCGGTTCGGCATAGCGGAGGTATTCATCAATGTGTAGACCGGGGGCTAACGCTTCCGTTGGCGGCGGATTGGGAGCTACGTTGTGTCGCGCGTTGATGTAGGTCAACATAAAACGGTCGGCATTGACGGCACCGTCATAAATAACTTTGATGCCTTTTTCATAACCCGATATATCGTCCTGACTTCCTGCTACAAAAAAGGTAGGTACGTTCAACCCTTTCAATCCTTCGGCATCCCAAACTCCCCTTTCCATGCCCCAAGGTGCAAAAGCCACCACGGCTTTGATGCGCGGGTCCAGAGAGGCTTTGTAGGCTTCATTGCCCGTCATGCGCATTTCCAATGCTTTGTTGCCGGTTGTCATTTGTCCGAAAAACTTCACTGCCTGTGGGCTATATCCTGCTCCAGCCACATTGAGCACGCCATAGCCGCCCATGGAGTAGCCGATTAAGGCCGTATTATCTGCATTGACCAAGCCAGACAGGAAACTTTTTCCGTTTTTGGCTCCTAAACGCGCCATTTCATTGAGCACGAACAAATCATCCAACGAGCGGTTGAGTAACGTACTGGCAAAGGGAGCGGCATCACGAAACGTAGATTCTTTGTGATCAATTGCCACTACTACATAGCCTTTCGAAGCTAAGTTTTCGGTTAAATAGGTCATTAAATAACGAGAACCTAAATAGCCGTGAGAAACAATTAAGAGTGGATAGGGACCGTCTGTTTTATCGGTTAGAGCATCCCGCAAGGCTCGTCCAGCAAACTTGAACGGAATCAAAGGCCGTTTGGGGTCGTTGCTGGAACCCAGTACCTGGTCGTATTCAACAAACTGTTTTTCGCCTAGAGCGATGGTGCACGGGTACCAAACTTCTACCGTCAGCGGCCGGTCGTAAAGTGAGTCTTTACCATTTTTGGAATGAAGAATATCTAATTGCTTTTTATTGACCAGTTGCAGCGTTTGAACGCCTACGCTGTATTTACCTCGTGCGGCCAATTCGGGGGCATCTGGCAGCAAATCACCGTAAACAAAGGTGTCTTTGGCGGTTTGAGCATTCGTATTGTTTCCAAAAAATAAGCCTGTTAAGGCCAAGAAAATAAGAAAAAGATGATTAGATTTCATGAATGATTTGAATTTTTAATCACCGCTGCGGCGGACCTTGCAAAGTAACAAAGAAGCAAAGTGGTTACTATTTACTAAATACTCT
>JBDHXS010000320.1:0-7905 GCA_039810845.1 Runella sp.
GGCGGTTGATTCGGGCAGCGTGCGCTGCACCACCAGTTGCCCCGCCGTGCCGACTGACCCCGCGCTGCGTCGCACACTTTTCAACAACGCATCCAACCAGACCTTCGCCGTTGTGCGACGCGGTTAGCGTGGCTCATGCGGCGTGGTATCGACAGCGGGCTGTGGCTTCGGGGCTGGCCGCTCAATTTGAACTTCAACACTGCTACACGTACCTTTTTCCGCTGGATGCGCCCTATCCTACCCTTCGCCAATGCTACTCCCCCGACCGCCGAATGAACCTGCGCCGTGCCCAGAAATTCCCGTGGCAATGGCAAGAAAGCAATGATTTAGGGCCTTTGATTGACCTATTTCGGCAAAATCACGCCGCGCAAATCGAAGGAGGTGTTTCGGAAACCGCTTACGACTTACTGCGAAAAGTCCACGAAGTGTTACAAGAGAAACAAGCCGTCAGGCTAAGGTATGCCGTTTACAATGGGCAGATAGAAGCGGGGGCAATGTTTGCGGTCTATCAAAAAAGAATCATTTATCTTTTCAACGCCGCCTCTGCCGTCGGACGCAAGGGTAACGCCCGCACGTTGTTGATTGACCAAATTATCGAAGAATACGCCGAAACCGATTTTGTTTTTGACTTTGAAAGCCCCGAAGTAGCATCAATTGCAGGTTTTTATCAAAGTTTTGGCGCCAAAGAAGAGGTTTATAGTATGCTTCACTACAACGGTCTGCCGTTTCCACTGAAACAACTCCAAGCCCGTCGCCGAAAAAAAGGGGGTTAGTGCTACTTCTTTTCTCGCCAAGACGCAGTGATTTTGTTTTGCGATTATCATAAAAACATAAGAGTGAAAAGCTCGAACACTTTCCACTCTTATTATCCTTACTATTTAAAATTTAGTCCAACGGCGGAATGCGCAATACTTGACCTGGGTAAATTTTGTCAGGATGCGTCAACATGGGTTTGTTGGCTTCAAAAATAATTTCGTATTTAGTGGCATCACCGTAGTACGTTTTGGCAATTTTAGAAAGCCAATCTCCTTCTACTACCGTATGATACTGGGCTTCGGGGGCAGGTTCTACCACAGTCATGTTGTTGTCAACGGCTTCTACTCCTTCGACATTCCCCACGGCCAACGCAATTTTTTCGGCATCTTCTTGCTTGGCTACCTCGCCTTCCAAAATCACGGTGTGACCTGCTACTTTGACAATGAGCTTATTGTAAGGTAAGCCCAATGTTTTGACGTGCTGGAGCAAAGCGCTTGCTTTCAATTCCGCTACTTTTTCGGGTGCTGCTGCGGGTTCTTCTTTACCGAAGATTTTTTCACCTACCCCCTTAAAAAATGACATAAGTCCCATGGTTGAAAAAGATTTTGTTTAGTTATTTAAAAAAAATTAGCTTGACAAGGCTCAAATCTAAGTGTTTTTTAAGTCCTTGCAAATGCTTAGACCATTATTTTAGCATTAAGTCACTTCTATATTATGAAACTTGCCCTATTTAATACAAAATCTTACGACAGAATCTATTTTAATCGTTACAATACTTCCCACAGTTTAAAATTTTATGACTCTCCCCTCAATTCTGAAAGCGTTGAATTGCTCAGCGATTATGAAGGAGTATGCGTTTTTGTGAATGACCAACTCGATGCAGCTGTGATTGGTCAGTTGGCTGCTAAAAATATCAAAATCATTGCGTTGCGTTGCGCGGGGTTCAACAATGTTGATTTAAAAGCTGCACAAGCTCACGGAATTGCCGTAGTGCGTGTTCCAGCCTACTCCCCACATGCCGTAGCCGAACACGCTGTGGCACTCCTAATGGCTCTCAATCGTAAAACACACAAAGCCTATAATAGGGTACGAGAAGGCAATTTTTCGCTTGAGCGGTTGACTGGGTTTGATCTTTTTGGTAAAACGGTGGGTGTTGTCGGTACAGGCAAAATTGGGGAGGCATTTGCCAAGATAATGAAAGGTTTTGGCTGTCGGGTGTTGGCTTACGATTTACATTCTAATGCTGAATTAGTAGCTTTTGGCGTAGAATTTGTTACACTGAATGATTTGTACACGGCTTCAGATATTATCTCATTACACTGTCCACTCACCCCCCAAACCAATCACCTCATCAATGCCAATACGCTGCAATTAATGAAACCCAATGCCATGCTCATCAATACGAGCCGAGGCGGTTTGATTGACACAAAGGCAGTCATCAACTCCCTCAAAAGCGGTCGTCTGGGATATTTAGGTATTGATGTGTATGAGCAGGAAGCTGATTTATTTTTCAATGATTTTTCAGAAAGTATCATTCAGGACGATGTATTAATGCGATTGATGAGTTTTCCTAATGTCTTGATTACGGCCCATCAAGGATTTTTTACAGAAGAAGCCCTGACCCAAATCGCGCAAACTACCTTTCAAAATCTTGCTGATTTTGAAGCAGGAAAATTGAATCCTTACACTACTTTGGTAATGCCATAACGGAAATTAAGTACCAATTTATTGAAAATCAGCTTTCCCCAACTATATTGGAAGCACTCTTAGAATTGCATTTTCAGGTTTTCAGCGGGCAAGCTCGCGAGGAACTTATCCACGAAATCATTGACGAACCCCAGCTTTTGACCATACAGGAAAATCTAAAATTATTCTGGAGAAAAGAATAGCTTAACCTAACCACCTCAAATACTGCATCTTAGCGACTCTCTATGCTAAATCACCTATCCAAACCCTCAAAACAATGAAAAAGCAGTTCTATTTTACACTTTTCATTCTTTACACTTTCCGCTCATTTGCACAACCTTTGGCAGTACAAAATGCGAAAGTGGACAAAAAACTCACCGCTCAAATACAGGAAGCTATCAAAGGTTTCCGCGGCGACGTAGGCGTCTATGTGCGAAACCTCAAAACCAATAAAATAGTCGAAATCAACGCCGATACGCTCTTTCCGACGGCAAGCATGATAAAAGTACCAATTCAGTGCGGATTGTTTGACAAAATTGCCCAAGGAGAGTTAGCCTACAACGCCACCCTTACTTACAAAGATTCGCTACACTACGACGATGGTATTGTAGGGTCGCTCAAAGACGGCGCCAAAATCCCCTTGAGCGAAGTCGTGATGTTGATGGAAACCGTCAGCGACAACACGGGCAGCCTGTGGTGCCAAGCCTTGGCAGGAGGCGGCAAAAGCATCAATGCCTGGTTGGAGAAAAATGGTTTTACGGCTACGCGTGTCAATTCCCGCACCCCTGGACGCGAAGCCAACCGCACTCGTTATGGCTGGGGACAAACAAGCCCGCGTGAAATGGCCGAACTCTTTGCCATGATCCGTGCAGGGCGTGCTATCAGCCCTGATGCCTCCGACCGCATGTACCGCAATCTGACGCGGCAATACTGGGATGGAGAAGGGCTGTCACAGTTGCCACCTGACATCAAAACAGCCTGCAAAAATGGTGCCGTGAATCGTTCTCGTTCGGAAGCGGTACTTGTACATGCTCCGCACGGTGAATATGTCTATTGTGTGATTACTAAAAACAACCAAGAAGAAAGCTGGAAATCGTCGAATGAAGGCTACGTCTTACTCAGAAAAGTCGCTAAATTACTCTGGAATTATTACGAACCACGCCATCCATGGACTCCACCCGCAAATTTTGAGAAGTGGTATCAAG
Source organism: Runella sp. (assembly GCA_039810845.1). Classification (GTDB taxonomy): domain Bacteria; phylum Bacteroidota; class Bacteroidia; order Cytophagales; family Spirosomataceae; genus Runella. The sequence continues at coordinate 3,648 of JBDHXS010000320.1, forward strand.
AAGCAGTGGAGTAAACAACAAGCCCCTTGCTCGGCATGAGCAAGGGGCTTGTTGTTTTATTAAAAGCAATGTAAGAATATTACAAAGGAATATTCCCGTGCTTCTTTCGGGGTAGATTCACAACTTTGTTTTCCAGCATTTTGAAAGCTTTTAGTAGCTTTTCACGAGTTTGTTCGGGGTAAATTACCTCGTCAATATAACCACGGTGCGCAGCACGATAAGGGTTAGCAAATTTAGTAGTGTATTCCTGTACTTTTTCCTGCAATTTCGCGGCGGGATCTTCGGCTTCGGCAATTTCTTTTTTGAAAATAATCTCTGCCGCACCGCTTGCCCCCATCACCGCAATTTCGGCACTGGGCCAGGCGTAATTCATGTCAGCTCCAATGTGCTTTGAATTCATCACATCATAAGCACCGCCGTAGGCTTTACGCGTAATGACCGTCACACGCGGAACGGTTGCTTCGCAAAAAGCATAAAGCAATTTGGCCCCATTGGTGATAATGGCATTCCATTCTTGATCAGTACCTGGTAAAAAGCCTGGAACATCCTCCAAAACTAAGAGTGGAATATTGAAACTATCACAAAAACGCACAAAACGTGCTCCTTTGGTACTCGAATCAATGTCCAACACACCCGCCAAAACCGCAGGTTGATTGGCTACAATACCGATGCTTCGACCTCCCAAGCGAGCAAAGCCAACGACGATATTTTCGGCAAAATATTTGTGTATTTCCCAAAAGCTATTTTCGTCCACAATTTCGTCAATCACCTCGCGCATGTCGTAGGGTTGATTGGGATTTTCGGGAATGAGCGAATTGAGTTTTACGCGTTTTTCGTTACCGCCAGCGTAAGGCAACATAGGCGTAGTTTCTTCGCAGTTTTGAGGAATGTAGCTCAACAAACGACGAATGTCACTGATACATTCTACTTCATTGGCACTCACAAAATGCGTCACTCCCGACTTGGTCGCGTGAGTCATGGCGCCGCCGAGTTCTTCCGATGTTACGTCTTCGTGCGTTACGGTTTTTACCACGTTGGGTCCCGTCACAAACATGTACGAGGTATTTTCGACCATCATAATAAAATCGGTGATGGCTGGCGAATACACCGCCCCACCCGCACACGGCCCCATGATAGCCGATATTTGTGGAATCACGCCCGACGCCAGGGTATTGCGGTAAAAAATATCAGCATAGCCCGCCAACGACAGAACTCCTTCTTGAATACGTGCCCCGCCCGAATCGTTCAGGCCAATGACAGGTGCACCATTTTTCATGGCTAAATCCATGATTTTGCAGATTTTTTCAGCGTGTGTTTCTGATAAAGAACCGCCAAAAACCGTAAAATCCTGCGCAAAAACATACACCAATCGTCCTTCAATGGTGCCGTAGCCAGTCACCACACCATCACCGAGATAGTATTCCTTATCCAAACCAAAATCCTTGCAGCGATGCATCACAAACTTCCCAATTTCTTCAAATGAACCAGCATCCAATAGCAGTTCTACGCGCTCACGGGCGTGTAGTTTGCCTTTTTTATGTTGTTGCTCAATTCGTTTCGCGCCACCGCCAAGCAGCGACTCTTCGTTTTTTTTATCTAAAATTTCAATCTGATTCACAGGAAGTTTCGTCATTTTGCTTGGATCGTATCAGTTCATTGATGATTTGTCTAAACAGCCACAAATTTAAGCGAGTTTGGCACTTTATCTAATGTGTTACTCACTGAACATTTGCTAAAGAAGTATAGAAATAATGACTATTTTTTCTCGATACCTGCTAATATTCGCCGAATATCGTTGGCTCGATGCATAAAACCAATACTGGACTGCATATCGCGTTGGTCAATAAAGTTTTTGTATTGGTTCAAAAACTCAATATAATCGCCCAAAGCACGGGAAAGATTTTCACGGTTTTGGTCAAAAATAGGAGCCCACATCGCGGGAGAACTTTTCGCTAAACGCACCGTCGAGCTAAACCCTGTACTGGCCATATCAAAAATATTTTGTTCATCTTTTTCCTTTTCCAACACGGTATAGCCCAATGCAAAAGCAGTAACATGACTCAAATGTGATACGTAAGCCAAGTGTAAATCGTGTTCTGTGGGTGTCATATAATGGATTTTCATGCCAATGTCCCGAAACAAAGCTTCTACCAATGCCACGCTGTCGGGATTGCTTTTTTCACAATCGCAGAGAATGACATTTTTTTCAGGTAACAATTCCCGAAATGCCGCCGAAGGGCCAGAGTTCTCCGTTCCAGCCATGGGATGAGCTGCCACAAAACGTCCTCGATTGATATGTGAATCAGCTGCTTCACAAATCATACGTTTAGTCGATCCTAAGTCAACTACGGTTCCTTTTTCTGAAACTAAATCCAGTACTTTAGGTAGAAGTTCAACGATGTAATTGACGGGTACGGCCAATACGACCAAATCTGATTTTGGTACGGCTATTTCAAGCGGAAGCACTTCATCTACAATGCCTTTGGCAACGGCCAATCGCCCATGAATTTCAGAAGCATCTACCCCGACAAAGTGCATTTTCGGGTATTTCTCGCGTAAAGAAAGGGCATACGACCCACCAAGTAAGCCAATGCCGATAATTGTTATTGTCATTTTTTATTGTCATCCTGACGATTCGCAGCTGCGAAAGGGTCTAAAAACCGCATAGCAGCCGCGAATGAGTGAGAAATTATTTTTGGCCACAAAAGTAATCAGTTCTAATTTTTAAAACGGTCTTTTTATTGTTTTACTTTGGGATGAGAACAAACTCTTCAACCCTAAAAAGTAAACCCCAAAACTGTGGATTCAATTTTTATGCGTCGTGCCCTTGAATTGGCGGCCTTAGGTCGTGGAAGCGTCAGTCCCAATCCGATGGTGGGCTGTGTCATTGTTCACGAAAACCAAATCATTGGTGAAGGTTGGCACCGACGCTATGGCGATTGGCACGCCGAAGTAAACGCTGTAAACGATGCTATTCAAAGAGGTTTTCGTGAATTATTACCCGAAAGTACTGTGTATGTCACCCTCGAACCCTGTTCCCACTTTGGCAAAACACCGCCTTGTGCCGATTTATTGGTCGAAAATCGCGTAAAACAGGTAGTCGTATGCAACGACGACCCCAATCCTTTGGTGGCAGGTAAAGGCATACAAAAACTCCGTGATGCAGGCATTGAAGTTAGCACGGGGATGTTGACCGAAGAAGGCCGACAACTTAATCGTCGTTTTTTTACCTTTTTTGAGCAAAAACGACCTTACATTATCTTGAAATGGGCCGAAACCGCCGATGGTTATATTGCCGACGAAAACAAACAACCTTTGTCCATCAGTTGTTTGCAATCTCGTATCTTGAGCCACCAATGGCGCAGCGAAGAAGACGCGATTTTGGTAGGTACCAACACCGCCCAAAACGACAATCCCCAACTCAACGCTCGTCTTTGGGAAGGCCGCAATCCCGTGCGAATTGTACTTGACCGTACCCTTCGATTATCGCACGACCTTTTTTTGTTTGACAACTCCCAAAAAACCCTGTGTTATAATGCCTTCAGTAACGCCGAGAAAGGTCAGACCACTTTTGTACAAATTAATTTTGACGAAAACTTCCTAAAACATCTTCTTCAAGACCTCTATCAGCGTAAAATACAATCATTGCTCGTAGAAGGAGGCACAGTGGTACACCAAACTTTTCTAAACGAAGGCATTTTTGATGAAATACGCATTTTCAAAAGCTCCAATGCCATCGGCAAAGGCACAGCCGCGCCTCTGCTTCCTACGGGAGTGCGGTTAGTGCATCAGCAGAAAGTGGGAGTTGATGGGCTTTTTTTCTTCAATTCCCAAAAAACAAAGTTACCTTTATAAATCTAAAAATTCATTTTTAAATCTATACATATATGGACGAGACACCTACTTTTTCCTTAAAAGATTTTATAGAGCAAAATAATTTACCTAATAGCCGAATAGACGAAAATTCCTGTATTTTAAATGACGATATAGAGTTCCCTCCTTTTTCATTAAGTGGAAATGAAATTAAAAGTATCTATATTAAAAAAGGAAAATTTAACTCTCTAATAATTAATGGTGGTGACTTCCAATACGGCATTAGGATTGAAGGAGGAATTTTTGAAAATTTATCATTTACAGGGGCTTTGTTGCATAGTTAATTTGAAAGAACTTTAACCGTTTGTGGTCTGGTTAATGTCGAAAACTGATTCAAACACTTGGCCTTGATTCTTACCTCAACTTTCTGGTTGGTGAATTTTCG
>JBDHXS010000321.1:0-7823 GCA_039810845.1 Runella sp.
TTCGCGTATTGCAGAACAAGTATTCAACAAGTACGCTGCTGAAGAGGCCGTTCAAGGAACTGAGCCTTCAGGACGTAAGTTTAATAAGCGTTCGTACATGGCAGGAAAGGTGTTTGCTGCGAAAAATTTGTATTTCCCACTACCTCAAGACGAAATCTTGAATAGTCAGAAAGACGGGCAGCCTACGCTAAAGCAAAATACAGGCTATTAATATTGTTTATTTACAAAGAAGCCTCACAAAACGTGAGGCTTCTTTGTATCAAACCCTGATGATAGTATAAATTGCAAATACGTCTTTGCCAACAAAGTCATTTTTTGAAAATCAGGCACTCTAATGCGTTCTTCCTGAATCCGGGCAGCGGGGGTTTCTTTTATTTTATTGAAGAGCGTGAGATAATACACGTATGCTAAGTGTACCCCCATGCGAGCACTACGCGGAAGTTGTTGAATGGCAATATTGGCAGCATCAAAATCAGCTTGAATATCGGCTTCAATTTGATGTTTGGCTTCTTTAGAAAACAATTTAAAGTCCACTTCAGGAAAATACACGCGGCCTCGTTCCACAAAATCGCTCTTCAAATCGCGCAAAAAATTTACCTTCTGAAAAGCCGAACCCAATCGCCGAGCGCCTTCTTTTAAATGGTCAAACATCGCTGCATCTCCTTCACAAAACACCCGCAAGCACATCAAGCCCACCACCTCTGCCGAACCATAAATATATTCTTCATAGAGGTTTTCGGTGTAGTCTTGCGGAGTTAAGTCCATTTCCATACTGTGCAAAAAAGCATCTATCAATTCGCGCTCAATTTTGTATTCATTCACTACCAGCTGAAACGCGTGAAGTACGGGATTAAGACTGATTTTTTGATTGATGGCTTCGTAAGTATCGTAGCGAAATTTATCCAACAAAAACTTTTTGTCGTATTGGTGAAAAGTATCTACAATCTCATCGGCATAACGTACGAATCCATAAATGGCATAAATTGGAAAATGAAATTTATTATCTAAAGTTCTAATACCCAGTGTAAACGACGTACTGTACCGTTCTGTAATGAGCTTGCTACATTCTAACGCCGTTTGGTTGAATAATTGAATCATATATTATAAGCCTTAAAACCTTATACTTTAAACTCCTTTGCTACTTCATCTGCCACCACCAATCCTGAAATCAGCGAAGGGGGTACCCCTGGACCAGGAACAGTAAGCTGTCCTGTATAAAACAGATTGTTTAGGTTTTTGTTTTTAAGTTTAGGTTTCAAAAACGCTGTTTGTAACAATGTATTTGCTAAACCATACGCATTTCCTTTAAAAGCATTATAATCAGACTGAAAATCTCGGTGTGCATAGGTTCGTTTATAGACAATGTGTGGGCGTATGGATTCTCCCACATAAGCTTCTAATCTATCCATAACTATCTTGAAATACTGTTCCCGGATTTGGTCAGTGTCATCTTTTAAATCAGGAGCTACTGGAATCAAGATAAAGAGATTTTCGCTATCAGCAGGTGCTACCGTAGGGTCGGTTTTAGAAGGAGCCGATACATAAAATAAGGGCTTGCTCGGCCATTGAGGTTGGGTATAAATTTCATAGGCGTGTTGCGCAAAATCTTCATCAAAAAACAGATTGTGATGCAATAGTTTCGGAACACGTTTATTTACTCCCAAATAATACAACAACGACGAAGGTGCCATGGTGCGTTTGTCCCAATAGGTATCCGAATAGTTACGGTATTTCTCCCCCACCAATTTTGTCTCCACATGATGATAGTCTGCTCCTGCTACTACTGCATCAGCCTCAAAAACAGCCTTGTCAGTTATAATTCGCTTGGCACTTTTATTGGCTACCTCAATCTTAATTACATTTTGGTTCAAGAGGATTTTTACGCCTTTCTCTTCTGCAAGTGCTACCATTCCTTTCACAATTTCGTACATGCCCCCCATTGGATACCATGTTCCCATGGCTATTTCGGCGTAGTTCATCAGGCTATACATAGCTGGGGTATTTTCGGGCGTTGCTCCCAAAAACAAAATCGGGAACTCCATCAATTGAAGAAGTTTGGGGTCGGTGAAATATTTGCGAATATGTCCCGCAAAGGTTTGTAACACATCCATCCGACCTAAATCATAGAGGAGTTTTAGGCTCACAAACTCCATCAAACTACGACTAGGTTTCCACACAAATTTGTTCATACCCACGTCGTATTTGTAAGCCGCTTGTTTCAAAAAAGCTTCCAAACGCTCTCCGCTCCCACGCTCAATACTTTCAAAAAGTTGTTTGAGTTTTTCAATACCTGCAGGAATATTTACCGACTTATTGTGTTCAAAAATAACAGCATACGAAGGGTCAAGCCTCACCAAATTGTAATAATCCGACGGCTTTTTCCCAAACTTTCCAAAATACGTCTCAAACACGTCGGGCATCCAGTACCAGCTGGGACCCATGTCAAACGTAAAGCCTTTTTCACGAAAAACCCGTGCCCGTCCACCAGGTACCGAGTTTTTCTCTAAAATGGTTACCTCAAATCCTTTATTGGCAAGGCTTGTGGCGGCCGAAAGTCCCGCAAAACCTGCTCCGATGACGATTATTTTTTTCAACGTATAAATTGTTCTTCCGTGATGAATGTAGTAACTAAACTCGTAAACCCCATCAACGGTTTTTGAATATACGCAAAAAAGTTAAAAATTACTGTTTCACTACTACGCTTCGTCATCTCATATACGTTCCATGCTCAATGGTGGTCACGCCCGCGCGCAACGCTCGCTTCATTCCTTCAGCTCCATGTGCATGAGCGGCTACATGAAAGCCGTAGTCTTTGGTCGTAGAGACAATAGAAGTAATTTTGATTGGATTGCTGGTTGTGGGAGAATTATTCTGCTCTTACAATAAGTTCGGGCTTTACCGTATCAAATTGATTGAGACGAAGCCACAATTGCGCCAATACCACCACATCTTCTTTGCAGTAGCGTCGAATGCGGTCGAGGTCTTTTTCGGCATAATACACCCGCGTTACGTCTTCGCCACTGATGTCTGACTTACTGCTTGGAATACCAAACAGAGCTGCCAACAAATCCAGTTGAGCAAAGCTTTTATAATCTCCAAAACGCCACATATCCAACGTGTCTTGGTGAAGTATTTCCCAAGGTTTTTTCCCCGATATTTGAAGAGATTCAGGCAAGACAATGCTATTGACGAGCATCCGACGACAGAGATAGGGAAAGTCAAACTCTTTCCCATTATGTGCACAAAGCACAAGCTGGGTTTGAGGGTATTTTTCAACCAAATCTTTGAATTCCTGTAAAATAGCCTGCTCATCATCGCCTGCAATAGATTTTACTTTGAAGCGAGGCTGGTCGTCGGTATTATTCCAATACAAAGCACCTACCCCAATACAAATAATTTTACCAAACTCGGAATAAATGGCCGCCCGACGGTAAAATAAATCAAACGGTGATACATGGTCATCATTACGAATATTGGCTGCTTTTCGCTCCCATTGCTCCTGCATTCGTTCATCCAATAAATCGAAAGACGACTTCGCCGACACAGTTTCTATGTCAATGAAGAGAATATTTTTGGCTTTTTTTCGGAGATCCATGGTTTTAGAAGGAGTGAGGAATCAGTAGCGAGGAGACAGAACAGAGCCGCCCATGCGGTAAGGAGAAATTATACTGTCTCCTCATTACTGACCACTGCGGTGGACTGCTCCTGTCTCCTAATTGTACTATTTCGGAAATCTCATTTTATAATCTACTTTGACCGCCCCTTTGGTAATCTCGGCCAATCGTTTTTTGAGCATCTGGCGCTTGAGCATCGGCAAGTAATCTGTAAAAAGCTTGCCTTCTAAGTGGTCGTATTCATGCTGAATGATACGGGCTGCCATGTTATCATACTCTTCAATGTGCTCTTCCCAATCCAAATCGCGGTATTTTATTTTGATTTTTTCGGGGCGATACACATCCGCTCTAATCCCTGGGATACTCAAACACCCTTCTTCAAAAGCCCACTCATCGCCCTCTTCTGCTAAGATTTGTGGATTGATAAATACTTTTTTGAAACCCTCTAAACTGGGGTCTTTATCTTCTTCCTCCTCATCTTCATTAAGCGGAGTTCCGTCCACGACAAACAGCCGAATACTTTGTCCAATCTGCGGAGCCGCCAAACCAATTCCTGAAGAATCGTACATGGTTTGGTACATATTTTCTACTAACTCGGTCAGATTGAGTTCATCCTTTTCTATAGGGCGAGCTACTTTTCTCAAAACTGGATCGCCATAAGCTACTATTGGGAATATCATATCGTTTTTCAATTCTCCTTTTTCAGATTACCGTTTTATTTCTAAAAAAGATTGTAAAATAATGGTAGCACTCATTTTGTCAATATTGGATTTGTCACGACGGTCACTTTTTTTTGAACCCATCGCAATCATCGTTTGGAGCGCCATACCACTCGTAAAACGCTCATCGTGTTCATATACAGGCAAATCAGGAAATGTCTTTTTGAGTTGTTTGATAAAACCTTTTACCAACGATGTATTGTTGGTATCGGTATTGTCCAACTTACGCGGCATTCCTACTACAAACGACTCTACGGTTTCGGTCACTACGTAACGCTTCAAGAAATCAATCAACTCATGCGAGCGTACTGTCTCCAGTGCCGTTGCAATGATTTGCAATGGATCTGTGACTGCAATTCCCGTCCGTTTTGCTCCATAATCAATCGCAATGATTCGCGCCATATTTTTGTTTACATAATAACCCCGCAAATATAACAGAAAAATCGTCAGCCTCTTTTCTCTAAGTACCGTAAAAATGACGAAATCATGTGACATTTTGACAGTTATACTCAGCTTGCATTATTCTTTTAATGCTATAATTAGCCCGAAACATTTACTTGTTAATTAATGTTAAATGTTAGAAATTTGGGTAATGTTTGTTTTATAAAAGACGTTATCTCAGTGCATTTTTGGTAATTAGCCCAATATAATTTTTCAAAAATTTTAATTTCAAAACCAAATTATAAAAGTCATGAATCAGAATTGGAAATCATTGGCATTGGTTGGACTCATTTCGAGCATTGTCACTGTAGGAGGTGTAAAATTTCTTGGTGGTCTTGACGACACCAAGGATGTTATTTTTAAGGAAGCTGAAACTTCTCCTATGACGCGTTTTACGTCTGGAGGTCTTCCAAGCGGGGGCGCTGTCACTGATTTTACGTATGCTGCCGAAGTTTCTACCCCAGCCGTAGTACACATCAAAGCATCGGCTATGCGCCAGTCTCAACAGCGAGGTATGGATATCTTCGACTTGTTTGGTGAAGATTTTGGCATGAGACGTGGTGGCTCTCAAAAACAAGAATCTTCGGGTTCGGGCGTAATTGTAAGCCCTGATGGCTATATTGTTACCAACAATCACGTCGTAGAAGGAGCAGAAGAATTGGAAGTAGTGATGTCAAACAAACGCACATACAAGGCCAAGGTAATCGGAACTGACCCTTCAACTGATATCGCTGTTATTCAGATTCCAGCCAAAGACCTCCCAGCCCTAGCCTTCGGAAGTTCGGATGCCATCAAGGTAGGAGAATGGGTAGTAGCCGTAGGAAATCCATTCAACTTAGAGTCAACTGTAACGGCGGGTATTGTTAGTGCCAAAGGGCGTGGTATTGGAATTCTTAACCAACGTGCCAACGGTCGTCAGAACAATAGTGACACACCTTTAGAGTCATTTATCCAAACAGATGCGGTTGTAAACCCTGGAAATTCGGGTGGTGCGTTGGTGAATCTCAAAGGAGAATTAGTAGGTATCAATACTGCTATTGCCAGCCCTACTGGTAGCTATGCGGGTTACGCTTTTGCTGTACCTTCGAGTTTAGTGAAGAAAGTTTCAAGCGATATTATCAAGTTTGGTGGCGTACAACGTGGTTATATCGGCATTATTCCTGAAGAACTGGACAGCAAAAAAGCTGAGCAATACGATGTAAAAGTAAATAACGGTATCTACGTGCAAGGCTTTGGTGAAAGTACTAGTGCTGCCAAAGATGCTGGCTTGAAAGTAGGGGATGTGATTACCAAAGTGGATGGAATTGATGTTGACTCTGACCCTAAGTTCCGCGAATTGGTAGCTCGCAAACGCCCTGGCGAGAGTGTAGTATTGACCGTGAACCGTGGTGGTAGCGTAAAAGACTATACAGTAATGCTCCGCAACCGAGAAGGTGGAAAAGAAATTATCAAAACAGAAGAGGCTGATATTGCGCTTAATTCGCTTGGTGCTCAGTTTAGTGACTTAAATCCACGTGAGGTACAACGTTTGCAGCGAGTTAATATTGGTGGTGGCGTAAAAGTAAATACGATGGAAGCTGGTAAGCTTGCTCGTGTGGGTGTAGAAGAAGGCTTTATCATCACTAAGGTTAACGATAAATCTGTTCGTTCAGTGAAAGAACTAAAAGCAGCTCTTGCGGGCAAAAAAGGCTCAAAAGTACAAATGGAAGGCTTATATCTTGATTATCCAGAAGATGTTTATTCATTTGGTTTCAATTTGTAATATCCCCAATTAGTCCACGGACAAAGGGTTAGGCTATTAAAACAGCCTAACCCTTTGTTTTTTATGAACATTCTTTTTAGTATTGTTAATTATCCATTTATTTTATTGCATGACTACTACTATTATCATTACAGTCTGTATTTTAATTTTACTCGCCTATATTTTTGATGTTACCTCCTCCAAAACCAAAGTCCCTTCGGTAATTCTTTTGCTGTTGTTGGGTTGGTTGGTCAAGCAAATTTCTATTGCGACGGGTATTATAATTCCAAATCTAAACCCCATTTTACCAATTTTAGGAACAATAGGACTGATTTTGATTGTTTTAGAAGGCTCTCTAGAACTGGAGTTAAATGCGTCTAAATTTTCACTTGTCAAAAAATCATTTATCGTAGCCTTTTTACCAGTCTTATTGCTTGGGTTTTTAGTAGCGAGTGCCTTTTCTTATTTGAGCGAAATAGATTTTAAAACCTGCCTGACCAATGTTATTCCACTCTGCGTTATTAGTAGTGCTATTGCCATTCCTAGCGTTAAAAATCTACCCAGCCATCAAAAAGAGTTTATCATTTATGAAAGTAGTCTTTCTGATATTATTGGGGTCATTGTTTTCAATTTTGTAGCCCTCAATACTTCTTTTGGGGTTGATTCGATTTGGGGCTTTTTGGGGCAAATGCTCGCTATTATCGTCATTTCTTTTGTCGCCACTGGAGGTCTTTCGTATTTATTGAGCAAAATTGACCATCACATCAAGTTTGCTCCCATCATACTTTTGGTTATTCTGATTTACAATATTTCCAAAATTTATCACCTACCTTCATTGGTTTTTATTCTTATTTTTGGGCTATTTCTGGGAAATCTTGACGAAATGAGGCGTTTCAAGTGGATTCAAAAACTAAAGCCTGACCTGCTTGATCTTGAGGTCAAAAAGTTTAAAGAAATAACCATCGAGGCGACCTTTGTGATTAGGGTATTATTTTTCCTACTTTTTGGTTATCTAATGGAAACCGCAGAAATTCTCAATACCGACACTTTACTTTGGTCGGGGGGCATTGTTGCAGCGATTTTTATCATTCGGGCTATTATACTTAAAATCAACAAAATAGACCTTTCTCCTTTGATTTTTGTAGCCCCTCGTGGACTAATTACTATTCTGCTTTTCTTAAGTATTCCCGCCTCGCAAACCGTTCCACTAGTTAACAAATCACTTATCATTCAAATTATTATCTTTACTGCTTTAGTGATGATGGTAGGACTAATGCTGAATAAGCAAGAGAACGAAGCGAAATAAAA
>JBDHXS010000322.1:0-7784 GCA_039810845.1 Runella sp.
AGATAGAGAAGTACAGACAATCAGCTTTGATGCAGATTTTTAGTTGTCAGTTTACAGTCCACATGGAGCCGCTTGAGCGGTTTACAGTCAATAACAGAAAAAGGAAGCCGTTGCTTCCTTCTTCTGTTTGTATAATTCAATACTCGCTTCTATTCTGTTACCGATAACCCAACGTCTTGTTCATCTGGGTAATAATGTGTTGAAAATCTTCGGGGTTGCTTTCAAAATCCAAGTTGTTTACATCAATGGTCAGAAGCGTACCGTCAATGTAAGTATCTGCGAAATTTTCGTATAATTCGTTGAGATTCAGAAGGTATTCGTCACTAATACTTTGCTCAAATTCACGCCCACGTTTCTGGATTTGGCGACGTAGTTTTGGCAAATCTGCTTTGAGATATACAATCAAATCGGGGGCTTTGATTGCTTTCGTCATGGTGTCATAAAGCATGAGATAGTTTTTGTAGTCGCGTTCTTCCATCAATTTAGAATCAGCCAAATTTTTAGCAAAAATAAACGCATCTTCATAAATCGTACGGTCTTGAACCACCGTTTGATAGTGCATGGAACGGATTTTGTGGGCTTGTGAAAAGCGACTGTTGAGAAAGAAAACTTGGAGGTTGAAAGACCAACGGGCCATGTCTTCATAAAAATCGGCTAAGTAAGGATTGCCTTCTACGGCTTCGTACAATACGCCCCACTTATAATGTTCAGATAGCTTTCGGGCTAGTGTGGTTTTGCCTGCGCCTATGTTTCCAGTAATGGCAATGTGCATTGGGGTAAAGATTAATCGTTATAGATTGTTTAGTGATTCGTAGTATTAGACTGATTATTTATCAAAAAGTCAGCGAATATAGTGAGTTTAGCCATTTTTAGCTCATAACTGATGATTATCAATTTTTGACTTCTGATAAATTTGTATTTTTGCGGGAAAGTTACCTGTTTTTGTGATGAAACCTTATAGCGTTCTTTTGTATTACCAATACGTCCCTATCGAAGATACCGAAGCGTATCGGGATGCGCAACACGAGTTTTGCGTTAAAAATAATTTACTGGGACGCATTATTATTGCCCCCGAAGGTCTGAATGGGACTGTTTCGGGCTTAACTTCCGACTGCGAAGCGTACATGAAGTGGGTGAAGGAAGATCCTCGTTTTGCGACCATTGATTTTAAGGAAGAAAAACACGAAACGCACGCATTCCAGAAATTACATGTGCGATTGAAAGAAGAAATTGTTAATTCTGATTTGCCTGTTGACCCTTTGAAACAAACGGGTGTTCATTTAGAGCCTTCTGAATTTAAACAAATGCTCCAAGAAGATTCTGATTTGGTGGTGATTGATATGCGTTCTAATTACGAACATAGCGTTGGGAAGTTCAAAGGAGCGATTACATTTGATATGGAAAATCTCCGTGAATTACCCGAGCACATCAAAGAAATTGAGCACCTTAAAGGGCAAGGAAAAAAAATTGTGACTTATTGTACGGGTGGTATCAAATGCGAAAAAGCCAGTGCGTATTTACTCGACCAAGGTTTTGACAATGTATATCAACTTCACGGGGGAATCATCAAATACGGCTTGGAAGCTGGGGGAGAGGATTTTGAGGGAAAATGCTATGTATTTGACAATCGCCTTACGGTGGACGTCAACCAAGTAAACCCCAAGGTTATTTCAAAATGCTATGTGTGTGGTACAGCCTCTGACAGAATGGTCAACTGTGCCAATAACGACTGCAATATTCACGTACCGATGTGCGAAGATTGTGGTTGGAAAATGGAAGGTGCTTGCTCCGAAGAATGTAAATGCAGCCCCACCAAACGGGTCTATAACGGCACAGGTTATTATCCCAAAAAGAGCGACCATTACACGCCGTTACAGGGCTTGAAAAGCTTCAAAAAATCAATGAAGAAGGAGGAAGCATAGGTCGAAATAAATAAAAACCAAAGGGCAAGAGACAAATAGGCAACTTGCCCTTTTGGTTTTTAAGAAATTAACGAGAACTCCATCTCCTCCAATGCCTGCCAACATTGATACAACGCTCTTGGCACGTGGTAGCAACCTTTCCATTTGCCGCCTTTGAGCGGAAGCAAAATTTCTCCTCTTCTGTCTAAATAACCATACCACTCGCCATTTATTGGGTCAGGGAAATGCGACCAAGTGTAATGGTGAACGCGCTCAAACCATTTCCAACACGCTGGGTTTTGGGTGTGTTGGTAGCCTTTCAGGAGTGCAATAAGCGTTTCGACGTGCACCCACCATAGTTTCTGATTCCATTCCAACTGTTGAGGTGGCGCTCCTTTAATGTCCAGAAAATAGTAAATGCCGCCAAAATCTTTGTCCCAACTGTATTCGAGGGTATCTAAGGTAATTTTGACCGCTTTTTCAATCAGGTTTTTGTCATTGAGCCGCACGGCCAAATCCATGATAAACCACATGGCTTCGATAGCGTGCCCAGGATTGAGAAGTCGCCCTTCAAAACTGTCAGAGAAATCGCCATCGGGGGTGACGTTTTCCAAAATTAAGTCAGAATTTTGGTCATAAAATACCTCCATCACTTCATGAATACATTCGTGGATGGTTTGGTCCACCAAAGATTTATCCAATAAATGCTCTATTTCTAAAGATAGGTTACAAAGAATCATCGGTAGGGCAAAGTTTTTGAGCGGTCGAGTCTCTGCCACTACTTTGCTCCATTTTCCTTTGGGATTGTGCCGACGAGCCAAAATTTGGTCAAACGTAGTTTTAGCAATATTGGCATACTCTTGATTTTGAGTGGCTTGTGAGAGTTGCCCAAACGCCATCGTAGCAAAGCAGTCCGAAAAAATATTGTAAGGTTGAATCAAAGGTTTGCCTTCGCGGGTGGTGGAAAAATACCAACTTCCATCTTTAGCACGGCCATGCTTTAAAAGGAAATCGGCTCCGTGTAAGGCCACGTCGAGCCATTCTTGACGTTGTTCTAAACGATTGTACAGCATCGAAAACGTCCATACTTGGCGGCCTTGCAGCCAAATGAATTTGTCGGTATCGTAAACTGTGCCTTGGCGATCGAGACAAGTGAAAAAACCACCCTGTTCGCGGTCAATTGAATGCTTCATCCAGAAGGGAATAACATCGCTCAGGAGATTGTCTCGGTATTGATCAATGTAGTTTTTAAGCATAGTTGTGTAAGTTTCTGTTTACGCAGAGAAAAGACAGAACTGTGGTCTCCCCATCTATAAGTAGATACGCATCTTTTTTGCTAAATTTGGTGCTGTTCAGCACTAAAAAATAAGTATTTACCATCCCATACCTGCAGATTTTGGACGATTATGATGCAGCACCCCAAATAAAATTGGGGCAAAAATTGTCAAACTCTATTTGTGTATATACTTACAGGTAGAGGACACAGACCACGGATCAAAATTAACTTTGACGAATCATAATGGTACCCGTGGCATGAACGGCCACTTGATTATCTGCTCCCCATAAAATAGCTTCCATAAAAAGGAGGCTTTTACCAGCACGGATAATGCGTCCTTCGCCAATACATTCACCTATTTTAGCGGGTGCTGTAAAGCTGCTTTTAATCTCGACAGTACGTAACCAACTCCCCGTTTTGACAAATGCAGAAAGAGAGAGTAAAACATCAATCATCGCGACAGCAAATCCACCTTGAATATTTCCAAAATGATTTCGGAAAGCTGGTTGCTCTGCAAATTTAAGTTTTACAAACCCAGTTTCTAAGTTTGCATCAAGTATTTGGAAAGGGGTAAGAATAGCACAAGGAGGTGGTTCTTGTGTTGAGATAATTTGCTGAAGTTTATGAACGTCATTCATTTTGAGGAACATTTAATCAAATCCCTTCTTTCTTTAAAATCTCTCCTGCTTCGATGTCTTCATATTGCAGAATGAGTTTTTTTAAGTCAGCGACTAACTGTTTTTGAATGGCTTTATAGGCAGGATTACCGTACTGATTTTTCAGTTCGTTGGGGTCGGTTTTGAGGTCGTAGAGCTCCCAATATTCACCATCATTGTAGAAACGAATCAGTTTGTAGCGGTCGGTACGGATACCGAAATGCGTCTGTACACTGTGCTCTGCGGGATATTCATAATAGTGGTAATAGGTTGATTTTCTGGGCGTTTTACTAAAAAACGATTGCCCTTGCATATCAGGAGGCACTTTCAAACCTGCTTCTTGCAAAATCGTGGGGGCAAAATCGGTATTGTTATGAATGGCTCGGTCTATTGTTCCTGCTTTGATGCGCTTCGGATAGCGAATGAGCATCGGCATGTGGTGCGACTCTTCGTACATAAAGCGTTTGTCAAACCAGCCGTGTTCGCCCAAATAAAACCCTTGGTCAGAAGAATAAATCACGAGGGTGTTTTCGGCTAAACCCGTTTTGTCTAAATAATCTAACACGCGGCCTACGTTGCGGTCGAGCGAAAGAAGTGTTCCCAAATAATCTTGCATATAACGCTGGTATTTCCATTCGTCGAGGGCCTGCCCCGTGAGATTTTGCTTTTTAAAATCGGCCGTCACTTGGTCATAATATGCCAACCATGCCTTACGCTGAGCGGGATTCATACGTTTGACAAAGGGATCATTACCCGCGTCCACTTTCAAATCTTCTTTCAAACGCATCGTTTTTGTCACGGTCATATCCTGACGTTTGGCGGCAAGACGACCTTCATAAGTATCATAAAATGTTTTGGGCAAAGGAAATTTTACGTTATCGAAAGCCCGTAAATCAGTCGTGTCAGGTTGCCAATTACGGTGCGGGCATTTTTGACCAATCACCAAACAAAAAGGTTTAGCAGCATCCCGGTCGTTGTTCAACCACTGCAATGCTTTGTCCGTGATGACATCCGTTGCGTAGCCTTCTACGCGAGCGGTTTTGCCATTCATTTCGATAAAATCGGGATTATAATAAGCCCCTTGCCCTGGCAACACCGACCAGTAGTCAAAGTACTGCGGCGTGGCCTCTAAATGCCATTTTCCAATCCAACCCGTCTGATAACCTGCGGCTTGTAGGTATTTGGGATACATATCTTGTGCCGCATTAAACTTTGTCATGTTGTCTTTATGGCCATTTTTATGGCTATATTTTCCCGTCAGCAAGGTAGCTCGGCTGGGGGCGCAGAGCGAGTTGGTACAAAACATATTTTGATACAAAGCTCCTTCTTTGGCCAAACGGTCAATATTGGGGGTTTTGATGTAGGGGCTGCCATAGGCGCTGATGGCTTGTAGGGCGTGGTCGTCAGAGAAAATAATGAGAATATTAGGACGCTTGTCTTGGGGCTTGAACGACCAAAAGCCTGTGGCTAACATTAGAAAGAAAGCGGAGAGTGAAAAGAGTGTCTTTTTCATACGATTTATTAAGACGTTATCATTGTACCACAGAGTTTTGCACAGAGGACCACAGCGTGTTTCTATGTGTTTACCTATATGGTTGCAACCAATCATAACTAAAGAAAGCATAAACGATTTGGGTATAACCATCTTTTTCGTATAAAACACCAATATTTTTATCTTTTTGCACCACCAAATCCGAATAAGCTGCTGAACCTGCGTAGATTTCTTTTCCTACCGACCAGCTCTTACCATCGTCGGTACTGACGCGGACAGTTAACTTTTCACGTTTGGTTTGGCTATTAGCGTTGGAAAAAAACAAAACATGCTGCCCTTTTTTAGGCTGAAAATCAATCATACTTCCTTGGCAAACAGGGTCGGGAAGGTCCTTCATGATTTTTACTTCGTCCCACGTTTCACCCGCATTTTTAGTAAACGCCTGAATCCGATACTTGGCATCGCCCGATTGGTTACGGCAGTTAAAGAGCAAACTCCCATCCGACGTTTCGGCAGCAATAGCTTCGTTGCTACCTGCATAAGCTACATTGGGCGAAAGTTTGAAGGTTTGTCCGTGGTCATCACTATAAAACCCGTGGGCAATATAATCGCGTGATTGCGCCTGAGGTGGACCTGCCGAGTGATTGGCGGCAATAAAAATTCGCCCTTGGTATTTTCCGTTTTGGATTTGCAAGCCGTGGCCTGGTGTATTGGCATAGCTGCGCCAATCTTCCTTGAAGTTGTAAGCAGGATTGGCATCGGGTTTGTTGGGTTTCGATACTTGCGTCGTGATATTGACGGGTTCTGCCCATGTTTGTCCTCCGTCGGTACTAGTTTTGTACCACACCTCCCGAATCGCTTTGCCTTCACGCACTTCTTGTTCGTGCGCAGTACCTGTGTTATAAAAAAGAAAAAGGCGGCCTTGGGGGAAACGTTTGTCGGTCAAATCAAAGACGGGAGCTTGATTGCCTGCTTGGTCGTTGCCGTTGTCGGCTACTACTTGTAAGTTACCCCAAGTAGTGCCATTGTCCGAACTTCGTTTCATCACGATTTCGACATCCCCAAAATCGCCGCAGTTGTTGCGACGTGCTTCGGCAAAAGCCAGTAAATTACCGTTGGGGGCTTTGACGATGGCTGGAATTCGGTAGCATTTGTAGCCGTCTTGGCCGTTTTGGAAGACGATGGTTTCAGTGATGTTGCTATTTTTATCGGAGCCGGTTGGTAACGAAAATAGTAAGAATATAAAATTGAATATATGTGACATAGCGAAGGTTTTAGATGAAATTCAGAGTTTTCGGTCACTTTTTGATCTGTTTCAAATTGGCCCAATTGATAATTGTACTATGGTGAGCCCTTACTTTTCTTGCTTGCCCAAGAAAAGTAACAAAAGAAGGGCAGCCTGTCCAAAGCTTCTATCGCACAAGGCATACGCGCACCACGCTGGACAGGCATTCCTCACGCGCAAGGACTTTTTTTGTTGTGATTCTAAAAAATCCGTTGAAAATGATTTTCAAAGTGGTTGCGCATAGCATTACGGAAGGTCTCGGGTGTACCGTGCTGAATCACGTCCACCAACCCTCGGTGCGATACAAAACGTTTGTGAACTACTTGTTTGCGCAGAATTCCGCTTTTATGGACATACTCAAAAACGGGAAGCAACATTTGTTGAAAACGTTTGAGCGTTTCGTTGCCCGTAATTTCGTAAAGCTTGCCGTGAAATTTTATTTCTTGGTCAATGTCAAAAATCATTTCTTCGGTATTGCTCGGCTCTGATTCCACGATTTTATAAAGTTCATCAATATCGCGTTGGGTGACTCGCTCAAAAATCAAATCACCCATCCCGATTTCGAGAACCATGCGTAGTTCAAAAATATCGCGCAGTGTTTTGTCATCTAAGATACCCGGATAAAGGTTTTTTTCGAGTAAAGACAACAAATCAGGATTGGTGATGACTGTCCCGCGTTTTTTGCGCGTATCCAAAAGCCCTCGCATTTTTAGCCGCGATACAGCCTCCCGTACCACTGTTCGGCTTACCCCCAAACTGGCTGCCAATTCTATTTCTTTTGGAATCACATCACCCGCCTTGTATTGCTGCTCGCTGAAAAATTCGAGCATACTGGTTTCTGTTTTGTCCACCAACGTCTGGTTGTCGGCCAGCTGTAAGTCATTTTGAATATCTGAATAATCCATATTTATATCATTAAGTAATACTTAATATAGAAATTGTGCCGCTAAATTAGGCGATATATGTATTCAAAACAAGAATTTTGAATAAATTTTAAAAAATAGTCAAAATTTGTTGTTAATATGTATTATTTATTACTTTTGTAAAGTCATACATAATAAACTAATTCTTATTCTTATGCATAACTTGTATAAAGTTTCAATGAAAACCCATCAATATGTCATACTTATTGTGTGCTGGTTGGGGTTAATGGGCACAAAAGGACAGGCACAGG
>JBDHXS010000323.1:0-7773 GCA_039810845.1 Runella sp.
GTTTTTGGGCGCAGCGCGTTAATTGGTCGAGCGACAAGCAAAAGTATGTAATGCTGGGGGTAACGGGGCCAAACGAATACGAAAACAACGTCAACAACAACTGGTACACCAATTACTTAGCGGCTTGGTGTTTGCGTTACACGTTGAAATCAGTCAGCCGTTTGCAGCCAGCAGTAAGGGATGAGGTATTAAACAAAATAACTCCCCCATTGAGGTCGGACCCTCGCAGGGCTGGGGGGCTTGAACTTTCCCAATGGCAGCATATTGTGGACAATATGTACTATCCTTACGACGCCGAACGACAGGTATTTTTGCAGCAGGACGGATTTTTGGACAAAGAACTTCTGAGCGTTCACGACATCGCGGAACACCGCCCCATCAACCAAAAATGGTCGTGGGATAGAATCTTACGGAGTTGTTTCATCAAACAAGCCGATGTCTTGCAGGGCTTGTATTTCTTTGAGGATGAGTTTGATACTGAAACCCTCCGTCGCAATTTTGACTTCTACGAACCCATGACCGTTCACGAGTCGTCGCTATCGCCTTGCGTACACGTGATTCAGGCGGCGAAGTTGGGTTACAACGAGAAAGCGTACGAAATGTACCTGCGCACCTCGCGCCTCGACCTCGACGACTACAACAACGACACCGAAGACGGCCTTCACATTACGAGTATGGCAGGTACGTGGATGTCGGTGATTAAGGGCTTTGCAGGTATGCGCATCAAAGATGGCAAATTGGCCTTTACGCCCTTTTTGCCTGAGCAATGGAAAGGCTACTCCTTTAGAATTGGGTTCCGTGGGCAAGTGGTGCGCGTAGCCGTACGCCCAGGCGAAGTGGAAGTAGAAAACCTTTCTTCACAAGCTTTGAGCCTCGTTATCAATGGCACTGAAATCGCCTTGGCGGCACAAGCAAAAGAGGTGGTGAAAGGGTAATAAAATCAAAAATATTACTTACAAAAAAGCGGAGTTGCCCAACTCCGCTTTTTTGGCTTTTTACGAGTGTGTTCCTTAGTTGGTATTTTGTTCATTTGGAGATGGTCACGACGTTGCTGGGGTTTTTACCAAAAACCCTTGTGAGTGGCATAAATTCCCTCTAATAAATCCCCTGAAATAGCATTCTAAGCCCAGTAACGATTAGGCGACAAAAATAGATGCCTACGGCATGGCAAAAGTTGTTTATCAGTTTTATTTCCCCAGTAGCCCCATGCCTTCCATCCATGCTTTGCAGCTTTCGGGCCAATTTTTGACCGAGCCTTTTTGTTTTTGGGCCAAACCAAAACCGTGTCCACCGTTTTCGTAAATCAATAGCGAAGTAGGAATGTTGAGTTTGCGCAGCGCGTCGTAGTAGAGCATACTGTTTTCTACGGGGACACCTTTGTCGTCGGTGGCATGAACGAGCAAGGCGGGCGGGGTTTTGTCGGATACTTGTTTTTCGTTTGAATAATAATCTAACTGTTCTTGTGAGGGATTTTTGCCCAATAAATTGACAAACGAACCCGCGTGTTTGAACGGCCCCGACGTAATCACGGGATACATGAAAATAGAAAAGTTAGGTTTGCACACCTCCGCACTCGAAATGTTCTGTAAACCAGTTAGTTCTTTGGCTAAATGCCAGTGCGTGCAGGCCGTAGCTGCCAAATGCCCCCCTGCCGAGAAACCCATGATACCAATGCGATTGGGGTCAATTTTATATTTGGCGGCATTTTCGCGCACAATTTGTAAGCCCTTTAGGGCATCTTGCAGGGCCACTTCGTGTTTATTTGACCAGAGGGCGTCGGTAGGAAGGCGGTATTTGAGCACAAAAGCCGTAACACCAAAGCTATTGAACCAAGTCGCTACGTTGACGCCCTCGTGCCCAGCGGCTTCGATGGCGTAGCCTCCTCCTGGGCAAATCAAGACGGCAGCGCCGTTGGGTTTTTCGGGAAAATACGCTGATAATGTGGGTAGTACAATATTGCTAATGCGCAAAATACCGTCGTTTCCTACTTCAATTTTTTCTTGAATAGTGCGATTTTTTAGGTCGTTAGGAATTTGCCCATCAGGCCACAACGGAATGACGGTTTGCGAACGCGACATAGCAGAGTTGAAAATAAAGAATGAAACGACAAAAAGGAAGCGCAAAGATAACGGGTATTTCATGGTTTGGGCAATGTTGAAAGGGTGATTAATGGCTAAACAAGTCTTGATGGGCTTTCTACTGTCTTTTCTGGAAGTATAGGCAGAAGAAACAGGAGTAGTAGTTTACTAAATGTAATGCTGAACAGCGGTCAGACGTTCCGTCAGACCCGAAACCAGCCTAATAAGTTTACCGCTATCAAAACAGGAAATAAGTAATTGTTATGTATTGATATACGTAAAATAATCCTGAAAGAAAATATTTAGATAAAGAGATTCTCTGTAACATATATCACGTATTATTTGCTCCAAACCTTTCACCTTTGTACCATTCATTCACAATTACAAAATCATAAAGCCATGTTTGGACTCTTCAAAACCAAGAAAAATTACGAAAATGTAAACGCAGCCACATTCAAACAATTAATGGCCGAAACTCCTAACTCGATGGTGATAGATGTTCGTACAGCAGCCGAAGCCCGTTCGGGAAGTATCAAAGGTGCGGTAAATATTGACATTATGAGTATGGATTTTCAACAAAAAATAGCCAAATTGGACAAAAATAAAACGTATTTTGTTTACTGTAGGAGTGGCAACCGTAGCGGCCAAGCTTGTAAAATGATGGGCGATGCGGGTTTCACTAATGTATATAACCTTTCGGGCGGCATGATGAGTTGGCCGTATTAGAGAAAATGACAACAATCCTTCAAAATTGGAATTTTATGCGCTTCTTGCGATTGGGCATGGGGCTGTGGTTGATTTATTCGGCAATTGCTGATCACCAACCTTTATTGGGGCTATTGGGCGGAATATTTGCCTTACAATCGGTTATGAATGTAGGATGTTGTGGAGCAGGAGGGTGCGCTACGCCCAACTACCGTCAGTCCAATCTGACCAAAACCGAAGAGACTCTTTATGAAGAAGTTAAATAGTATCAAGTGGGGGTGGATTGGGGCCATCATAGGCGCGGCAGTAGGGTATTGGTACTGGAAAGAAATTGGCTGTGTTACGGGTACTTGCCCCATCAAGTCTCAATGGCAAACGATGGTGTCGTATGGTACAGTTATGGGGTATTTGGGAGCTGACTTGGTGCAGAGCTTTTTCACGCAGAGACGCAAAGGCGCGGAGGATTAATGAGCTATCGGTTCAAGAAACCGTCGTTTTAATTGAAACCTTAGAAAAACAATGGAAAAGAGAGAAACATTCAAAGACATAATCAACAGCGAAACGCCCGTTTTAGTGGACTTCTTCGCCGAGTGGTGCGGGCCGTGTAAGATGATGTCGCCGATTTTGAAGGATTTTGCTACCCAAATGGGCGACCGCGTGCGGGTACTCAAAATTGACGTGGATAAAAATCCTGCTGCTTCGCAAACGTACCGAGTCCAGAGCGTACCAACCCTCATTTTGTTCCAAAAAGGGCAGGTTGTATGGCGGCAGTCGGGCGTGGTTCAGAAAAAACAATTGGAACATGTCGTCAATCAATTGGCGGTTAAAGCTCACTAATGAGACTACCCGCTACATTTGATGTGTTTCCCGAAAATCTTCGCGCCGAAATGCTTCAAAAAGGCATGGTGAAAACCATACCCGCTGGGGTCGAAATCTTGCACGAGGGACAGTACATTCAGGCTGTTCCTATTGTGCTGAGCGGGTTGGTCAAAGTGATTATGCGGCACGAAGACCGCGAGTTTTTGTTGTATTATATTCACCCCAATGAAAGTTGCATTATGTCTTTCTTTGGGGTGATTCGTGATGAGTCGAGTAAGATTTTTGCCCTTACTGAAACCGACGCAGACCTACTTTTGCTTCCTTCTGAATGGGTGAAAATTTGGTCGAAACAACACCCTGATTTCAACGTTTTTTTTCATCAACTCAACAACTTACGCTACGTTGATTTGCTCCAAACCATCAATGCACTACTTTTCGATAACCTCGATAACCGTATTTTGACTTTTTTGCGAGAAAAAGCGCGTCTTTCTAACAACCCTTTTATTAAAATTCGCCACCGCGAAATAGCCGACGCTTTAGGTACTTCGCGGGAAGTTATCAGCCGTGTGACTAAGAAATTGGAACATGAAAAACTGATTGCTCAATATCCCGACGGAATTGAAGTACGGTTGTAACAAATGTTACTGCTTCCTTAGTTTGGATAGGTTACTTTTGACCTATGAAGTCAAAAGCGCTAAAAATTGTGACAGTTTGCCTCATGTGCCTGTTATTTTTTGTGGCTTTGTATTTTGTCATCGAAATGTTCAACCTTTCAAATTAACCAAATCATCATGAAACCAAACATGGGCGGTATTGACCGCATTATTCGAATTGTAATTGCCGCAGTTGTAGCGGTGTTGTATTTCAACGGGACTCTTACAGGAACAGTAGGCATTGTGGCTTTGGTTTTAGCCGCAGTGTTTGTTTTGACGAGCCTCGTGAGTTTTTGCCCGCTTTACACGCTTGTAGGACTGAATACTTGTCCAGTAAAGAAATAGGAAAACCACTTTTTCAAAAGCCTGTTCCAGTAGATTTGGGGCAGGCTTTTGTTTTTATATTCCTTCTTATCGTATATTTGCGATATAAAATAAAAACCGATGGCAATTAATAGAAAAATGGAATTTGCGACGGATGAAATCGCTTTAGCCGATTTTGCCAAAGCCATTGCGCACCCTGCCCGCATCGCAATCTTAAAAATCCTTGCCCAACAAAAAAGCTGTATTTGTGGCGAAATTGTGGAAGGGCTACCGTTGGCACAAGCCACTGTTTCTCAACACCTCAAGGAGCTCAAATCCGCAGGACTCATCAAAGGGAGCATTGAAGGAAAAACTTCTTGTTATTGTATCAATTGGGAGGTTTTCAATCAGTTTGTAGGGCAATTTGGGGCTTTTGCTGAATTGTCAAAAAATGCTTTATGTCAGACACAATCTTGCTGTTAACGAAGGTCAGACCGACGTAAGAAAACAGTTACTGATTTTTACTACTAACATTCATTAAAACCCTGTAAATATGAGATTTGCTAATTTCCTCATGTGTATCTTCTCTTTAACATCTACAATTGAATTTGGCAACGACCCTAACAAAAAAGTAGTGTTGAACGAGTCTTTACAAACCTACATTACTTCCATTAAAAAAGACTTTGCCAAAATCCCCCAAGAGCGTAAAAAGGAATTGGACAAAATTGCCCTTTTTGTACAAAACAAAGTAAAATCAGGCGAGCAAGCCCAACTGACTTATATCTGCACGCACAATTCTCGGCGTAGCCATTTCGGCCAAATTTGGGCTGCCACTGCTGCTGCTTACTACGGTATTTCCAATGTCAAAACCTTTTCTGGGGGAACCGAATCTACGGCTTTTAATGAAAGAGCTGTAGCTGCTTGCAAAAAAGCAGGGTTTGAAATCTCTAAAATCTCTAAAATCTCAGAAGATAAAAACCCCATTTACGAAGTAAAATACGCTTCTAATGCCGAGCCATTGCGAGCATTCTCCAAAAAATACGACGACAGTAGCAATCCCCAAAGTGGATTTTGTGCGATAATGACTTGCTCGCAAGCCGACCAAGCCTGCCCTAATGTGAAAGGAGCAACGGCACGAGTAGCGATTCCGTACGACGACCCCAAAGCCTTTGACGGAAAACCTGAAGAGACTGCCAAGTACGACGAACGCTGTAAGCAAATTGCTGCTGAAACCTTGTATGTATTCTCGAAAGTAAAAATTTAGGTTTGGCTAACTTTGTCACTATGCAACCGAAAAAACTCTCATTTTTAGATAATTACCTCACACTTTGGATATTTTTAGCCATGCTCATTGGTGTGGGAATCGGCTACTTTTTTCCTGAATCAGAGGCGTTTATCAATCGTTTCAATGTGGGCACCACCAACGTTCCCTTAGCCATTGGCCTGATTTTAATGATGTACCCCCCGCTGGCCAAAGTACGCTATGAAGAACTACCAAAGGTATTCACTAATGGCAAAATTTTGTTATTGTCGTTGGTTCAAAACTGGATTATTGGTCCACTGCTGATGTTTGGGTTGGCGGTTATTTTCCTACCCGATAAGCCCGAATATATGACTGGCTTGATAATGATTGGGATAGCCCGTTGTATTGCGATGGTCATTGTCTGGAACGACCTTGCTAACGGCGACCGACTTTATGCAGCAGGTTTAGTGGCATTCAATAGCATTTTTCAGGTACTTTTTTATTCAGTGTATGCGTGGGTGTTTATTACAGTTTTACCTCCTTTGTTTGGACTGAAAGGCTACGAAGTCAACATTACGATTGGTGAAGTAGCACAGAGCGTGTTTATCTATCTCGGCATTCCGTTTTTGTTAGGTATCATTTCTCGTTATGGCCTTTCGGCATTGAAAGGCCGTGAATGGTTTGAGCAAGTGTATTTGCCCAAAATTAGTCCAATTACACTGATTGCTTTATTGCTCACCATCGTGGTCATGTTTAGCCTGAAAGGACAGTTGATAGTGCAAATTCCGTTGGATGTACTTCGGATTGCTATTCCGCTTACTTTCTATTTTGGCATTATGTTTTTGTCGGCTTTTTATCTTTCTAAAAAAGCAGGTGCGAACTACGCTAAATCTACTTCCTTGGCTTTTACCGCTGCGGGCAACAATTTTGAGTTAGGCATTGCCGTTTCGATTGCTGTTTTTGGTATTAATTCAGGGGCAGCTTTTGCCGCTGTTGTTGGCCCACTCATCGAAGTACCTGTTTTGATTCTCTTTGTTAATTATGCGCTTAAACAAACCCACAAATTTCAACCATGATTTCCCAAGTAAAGACTTATTTTGAAACCCTCGACCTCAACGATATTTCAGCCGAACGCCAAGGGGTTTTGCAACAGTTAGTAGAATACATAAAAGAAAAGATAAATTCACAACAGCCTATTAATCTGACCTTTATCTGTACCCACAACTCTCGTCGGAGTCACTTAGGACAAGTGTGGGCGCAGGTAGCGGCGGCCTATTTTGGGATCGAAAATGTGTGCTGTTTTTCAGGAGGAACAGAAACTACCGCTTGTAATCCCCGAACGATTGCAGCTTTTGAGCGAGCAGGATTGAAAATAACGAAGACTACCGAGTCGGAAAACCCCGTTTATGAAATCAGTTTTGATGATTCGTCGCAACCCATCATTGCTTTCTCCAAGGTCTATGACCAAGCTCCTAATCCAAGCCAAAATTTTGCGGCCATTATGACCTGCGACCACGCCGAGGCCAACTGCCCGTTTATTCCAGGAGCCGAAAAGCGCCTTTCAATTATGTACATCGACCCCAAGGTTTCGGACGACACGCCTGAAGAAAGAGCTACTTACGATGCTCGCTGTCAACAGATTGCGACGGAGATGAAGTGGGTGTTTGACAAGGTCAGACGATAGTCAGACCTCTACCCAATTGCTTTTCAAAAAATTAACCTAAATAACCCATTTACTCTACATGACTACAAACACTCAACTCCTGATACCGCTTTGGCAAGAAGCCCGTACCCGTTTTTCTAATCAGTTGAAAACGATTACCGAAAGTGATTTAACCAAAAAACTTGGAGACAGCCCCAATAGCGCAGGTTTTTTGATTCGACACGTGGCTGATGTAGAGCTACTTTTTAGTAAAAATGTGTTTGGCCAAACGGATTTACACGTATCGGCCAAGACCGTTATTGCCCAAAG
>JBDHXS010000324.1:0-7767 GCA_039810845.1 Runella sp.
TATGGGCATCCAAGTGTCTGTTTAGCAAATGGTTTTAATAAAAATGGACTTCCTACAAGTATTACATTCTCTGCACAGTTGTATGCCGAGGCTAAGTTGTTGGCCGTATCAAAAGTGTATCAAGATGCAACTGATTGGCATAAAAAACATCCCAAATTGTAACGCTTTTGACATAGATAGTTAAAAACAGGTGGCTACTTTTTGGCACGCTCATGGTCGAGGCGGAGTTTGGCTTGATGAGCATTTTGGAGCATTGCATCCAATTTTTTACGGCTATAGTAGGTGCCATTGTTGACTACTGCAAAAATATCCTGTGTTGCCTTGATATCTATCAATGGATTTTGGTTCAATAGCACTAAATCAGCCTCTTTCCCTCTTTCAATTCCCCCAAAACGTGCCGATTTTCCTAAGAATTTAGGGCCGTTGAGAATCGCTGTTTTGAGAATTTCGACAGGTTTTATCCCCGCTTCCTGAAATATCTCCAATTCTTGGTGCAATGACAGTGCAGGATAAACAAACGTATTGAGTGCGGCGGCGTCGCTTCCTGCCAGTACTAGCACGCCAGCATCAAGCACCAAAGGTAGCTGTGTCATTAGTAGGGTCACTTGGTCTTTGCGCCGTTGCGATTGTTCGGGCGTTTCGCCCGCCATTCGTTCGATACGCCATTGGTATTTGTCCGTAAAACGTTGGGTCAGGTATTTCTGAAAATCATCATTTTGGTGGTTATCGCGGTCGAGGTAGGCCAATTGCCGCCCTCCGATAATTGTCGGTGTCACTGCCAAACCCTTCTGAGCCATTCGTTTATAACCTTCAATAGCCCGTGTTTGGTCAAAATTTGAGCTGTATATCTCTCCAGCTTTCCCCTTGGCAAGTTTTCCTTCCCGAATCATAGTGACAATACGCTGCTCGTCATTACCCAACCGTAGCAAATAAGTAGCGTGCTCAATGGCTGAAAATCCTGCTTTGGCCAGTTCATCAATGGTTAGATCAATTGGCACGTGGCCTGTTACCAAATAACCCCGTTTGTGGGCTTCCTGTACACTTTTCAAAAATAATGACCCAGGGAGCGTATTTTCGGTTATTTTGATAAAATCCACTTTGTAATTATCAATCATTTGCAATGCCGAATCTAAATCTCTCTCATTGCCTATTTCAATATCGCCTTTCCAAACCGAATTGATTCCTTCCAGTTTTCGACCTGCTGTAAAAATCTGAGGACCTTGGCGTTTACCTTGGTTGATTTCATCGCGCCATTGCAGCACCTTCTCACCCAAATCGCTGGCACAGTCGCGTACGGTAGTGATTCCATAGGCCAGATACACGTCCATTAATGCCAAATTATCTTCCATCAAATCTTCTCCTTCGATGTGTACGTGCATATCCCATAGCCCTGGAATAAGATATTTCCCTTGTCCATTAATTTGATGGCTGGACTTTATACCTCGCTTCAACGCCGCATACGTGCCTACATTCTGAATGGTACCTCCTTTGAGCAATACAGCTTTATTCGACTGAACAATCCCTGATTTTATATCCACTATTTGAACGTTGTAAATGAGCGTTGCGTCGGTTGTGGCCAGTAGTGGTGCTTGTGCCAAGGCTGAATTTGTCATAGCCTGCAAACAGCAACTCAGGAAAAGAAAAAATAAGGGTCGGATTTCAGAATAAGACATAGCTAAGCGTGGGTAAAATGATGAACCTGACAAATGTACATAGAATGTGCTTTTTTGGGAAAGACAGATTGAAAGCGATGTAATAGTCCACTCTAAGTGGCCTGATAACCAATTGATTTCTAATGCTAAATTGCTAATACTTAATTCCTGATGTCCAATTCTCCTACTCATTTTACGATAATTTCTTAGAAAAATAAAAAATAATCTATGAATTGACTAAGGGATAAGACGTGTTTTATGGACTTATACATAAACACTATTCCTGCTAGCCCATGCCCGAATCACTGCCAAGTCAACCTTCACCTACGAATCCGTTCAACCGACCGAATACCGAACCTATATTGCTTGATGCTGAATATTTGATACAAGAGGCTTTCGGCAAAGAGGTACGGCGAGGGTATGAATTGATGTTTCGACGTTAATATCGCCCCTTATGCAGTCAGGCCGTTCGTATTGTACATTCACGGGTAGTGGCCGAAGACTTGGTCAGTGAGGTATTTTTTAGTTTTTGGAAGAATCAGGTACATCTACACATCACTACCTCTTATCAAGCTTATTTATATTCGGCAGTGAGAAAGCGAGCGTATTCACACTTGCAACAAGAGTTTTTCAAAGACACCCTGCCAACAGATAGCGATTCGGACAATTTGAATATAGCCGTTGAGTTAGACCCCGAGCAGTTGTTGCAATACACCGAATTATACCAGCGCATCGAAGAAACCGTACGTACGCTGCCACCGCAGTGCCAGCGGGTGTTTGTGATGAGCCGTTTTGAAGGAAAAAAACACCGCGAAATTGCCGACGAGTTGCAGATTTCCCCAAAAACGATTGAAGCCCATTTGAGCCGTGCTTTGTCACAACTGCGGCAAGTACTACGAATGGGGCTTTTTTGCGGACTTGTGTTTTTTGTCCCAGCCACTTCGCCTTCCGAAATATCCACACCATCTATCAACCTTCAACAAACCTTGGCAGGGCGCGCGCCTGGGGTGCAGGTTTACCAAAAAAGTGGTGAGCCAGGTTCGGCCATGAGCGTACAAATCAGGGGGATAACCTCCATTACGGGGAACAACGACCTGCTGTATGTAGTAGATGGCTTGCCCGTAAACGATGGCACGGCAATTGGTTCGGCGAGCGCGGGAGGAACTACCAGCAATCCCAACAACCGTACTCCTCTCAATAGCTTAAACCCTGCCGATATTGAGTCAATTGAAATTCTGAAAGATGCTTCTGCCACTGCCATTTACGGCTCGCGCGGAGCGAATGGTGTGGTACTCATTACTACCCGCCGTGGTAAAGATGGCAAACTCAAAGTAGAATACAACGGAACGCACGGCGTCCAAAAAGTGGCCAATACACAGCGCTTTTTGACGGGAACGGAATACACCGATGTTATCAATTCCATCATTGATTTGGGAAAACTTTCGACCCCAAAAGTGACGGGAACCAACGCTAACACCGACTGGCAAAGTCTATTGCTTCGCGATGCCCCCATTCAGTCGCACGACCTCTCGTTTAGCGGGGCGGGAGGAAATACTCGTTACTACATTTCGGCGGGTTATTTCAACCAAGACGGGATTATGCTCAAATCAGGGACGAGCCGTTACAGCGCCCGTATAAACCTTGAAAATGGCGTGGCCAATAAATACAACGTAGGGGTAAGCCTAAATACTTCCTATACCAGAGATTACTACAATGCAACAGGGGTAGGGCTAAACGACAACGCCAGCGCGCTGTACATGGCTCAAAACTACGACCCCACGGTGCCCGCGTATAACCCCGACGGAACGTACTATCGCTCGTCGTTGATGGCCCCCATGGATAGTCCATTGGCGGTAATTAATGGGCAATATGGGATGGGCGATACGTACCGTACGTTTGGAAACATTTATGCCGAATATTACTTCATTCCTTCGCTGTCGGCCAAAGTCTGCGTAGGAGCTGATTTCAATGATAACCAGCGCAATGGCGTAGGAAGTGGCCGTCAAGAAAACAAATTGGTGTCGTTTTTGGGACGAGTAAACTATTCCTTTAACAGTAAGTATTTACTAACGTTGTCGATGCGGGCCGATGGTTCGGCGCGGTTTGGCATCAACAAGCGTTTTGGCTATTTCCCGTCGGCGGCCTTGGCGTGGCGGATTCAGGACGAGGCTTTCTTGAAAAATGTAAATTTCTTGAGCGAACTTAAACTACGCGCCCGTTATGGAGCAACGGGCAACCAGCCGACCATCAATTACTTGTATTTCTCTACTTTTTCGGCAGGACGCAATGCCGTTTTCAATGGCAACCGCTACAGTTCATTGCAGCCTTCGCGCAGCGCCAATCCTGATTTGCAGTGGGAAGCCGCCGTGCAGGCTGACTTAGGAATTGATTTTGGCTTTTTCAACGGTCGCCTTACGGGTAGCATCGACTACTATAACCGCAAAACCTCTAACTTACTTTACGACATTCCACAACCTGCGAGCACGGGTTTTGGAAGCCGCATCGAAAATGTGGGAAGTATGCGTAATACGGGAGTTGAGCTTGCTTTGAAGGGTATTTTGACCGATAAAAATGGCTTTCGTGTCGATGCTGGTTTTAACATTACCACCCTCAAAAACCGCGTGTTGAGTCTTGGAAAAGTGCCTGAGTTCATCGGTTCAGGCCCAGGTAGCATTGGCCAAGTGAGTATTCTCAAGCCAGGTGAGTCGATTGGGTCATTCTATGGGTATTTGGTGGACGGCGTTCGGCAAACGGGCGAAGACTTTACCCAAGCGCAGTCAGGCGTACGCCCAGGCGATTTGAAATACCGTGACCTTGACGGAAACAAAGTCATCAATGCTAATGACCGCGTGGTGCTTGGTAAATCGCTGCCCGACTTTTTCTATGGTTTCAACACCAGTGCTTCGTACAAAACCTTGGCCTTGGATATTTTCTTGGAAGGTTCGCAAGGAGCTAAAATGCTGAACAATAGTTTGGTGGACGCTTATTATCCAGTGGACTATCGCCGAAACAAATTGGCTGTTCCGTACCTCAACCGCTGGACACCGAGCAATCCTACCAACGACTACCCTTCGTTTTTGCCTAACGACGTGCAAGGCCAACGCCAAGTAACCAACAAAACCGTCGAAGACGCTTCGTACCAGCGTGTTCAGTCGGTGCGGTTGTCGTACAAAATTCCAGTACCTAAAAACCGCTATGTGGGCAGTGCTTCGGTGTTTGTGAATGGTCAAAACCTGTACAATTTCACCAAGTACTCAGGTGCTGACCCAGCAGCCAATGCTTTGGGAGACAATATTTTACGGATTGATTACAACACCTATCCGCTGATACGTACTTACACTGTGGGGGTTAATTTGCAATTTTAAATGACAAATCAAATGAGAGAATCATTCAAATATAGCTTAATCATCGGAGGGTTTCTGATGCTGACGTCGTGCGAAAAAACGCTGGAAGTATCGCCGAGGTCTGAGTTTTCGCCCGACAACGTACTCACGTCGGAAAGCGGCATCAAAGCGTTGCTTTTTTCGGCGTACGCACACCAGCAAACTCAATCCAACTCGCGCTACGTAATCAACGATTCGGAAGTTTGTACTGATATGGGATTTAACACGGGTGGCGCTGAAAATGGACAACTTATTCAACTAATCAATTTTACGTGGGATCCAACGCTCGGAACGTTGGCAGCCGATATGTGGGACCCTAACTACCGCGTGGTACGCGATGCCAACGGGGTAATCGAAAACGTAGGGAATGTGACAGCGGCGGAGTCAACAAAAAAACTCTTTAAAGCCGAAGCAAGGGTCTTGCGGGCACAAGCGTATGCGCTTTTGATGACTTTTTTTGGAACGGTCCCTTTGCGGACTTCCACCACACAACCCGCCGATTTGGCACGGGCAACGGAAGAAGAGCTAAAGGCGTTTGTTGAAAAAGAAATCACTGAATCAATTCCCGATTTACCAGATCCAGGCAAAGAAGAAACTTATGGACGGTTTAGTAAGGGCGTTGCGTATAGTATTTTGGCGAAGTTTTATCTCAACACCAAGCAATGGCAAAAAGCGGCCGATGCCGCCAAAGCCGTAATGGATTTTAATTACTACGCCCTCAATCCAGATTTTGTGGGGATGTTTAGAGTCGAAAATGAAGGTGCGGCCAACCGTGAAATGATTTTGGCACTTCAATGCCGCCCCGAAGATCCTTTTGGTAATTGGTACCAAGCAGGAGCACTGCCGCCAGGCTACAAGAGCAGCCCTCAGTTTCCGAATTTTACCTACAAAACCACTATGTCGAATTTTGCGACGCAGTACCGCTTGCGGACGGCATTTACCAGTTCGTTTGCCGCCAACGACAAGCGTTTACAGTTGATTTGTACGAGTTATGTCAATACCAGCAACCAAACCATTGATTTGTCAACGGGAGATAATGCGCGTAGTTTTAAGTATTGGGATAACAACACCGTCGGAAACAATAGCGGAACGGACGTTCCAATACTGCGTTACGCCGATATTCTACTTACCAGAGCAGAGGCCCTGAACGAGCTCAATGGCCCCACTGCGGAGGCATTTACATTAATTAATCTCGTTCGTACACGAGCAGGGATTCCCAATTTGACCCAAACGGACACTCCTACAAAAGATGCTTTCCGTACGGCCATTTTTAGAGAAAGAGGTTGGGAGTTTGTCTCAGAAGGTAAACGCCGCGAAGACCTCGTTCGCCAAGGGACGTTTATTTCATTAGCTCAAGCGCGCGGTATCACCAATGCCAAGCCCAAACGCGTGCTGTTTCTGATTCCGCAAGCGGAAATTGATGCCAATAAGCTTTGTGTTCAAAGTCCTGGTTATTAGTAAATTAATGGAAAGTAGCGTTTGCAATCAATGGTAGAAAAGCATAAAAGGGTATTAGTTTTTGGCCAAAAGTGCCTTAAACCATTGATTGTAAACTTTTCACTTTGAACTAACTATCTAACAAGTCATCATTTTATGAAACAAGTAACACTTTTTGCGATTGCGTTGCTCCTCACGGTATCTACCCTCAAAGCGCAACCTCGCTGGACGGCCCAACAGGCAAACGACTGGTACAAAAAACAGGGTTGGATTAGAGGTTGTAACTTTCAACCAAGTACGGCCATCAACCAATTGGAAATGTTTCAGGCGGAATCTTTTGACCGTCAAACGCTTGACAAAGAATTAGGCTGGGCCGAAGGGCTTGGCTTCAACGCCATGCGCGTGTATTTGCACCATATTCTCTGGACGACCGACCCAGAAGGCTTCAAAAAACGTCTTGATGAATACCTCGCCATTTCGAGTAAGCACGGAATCAAAACCATTTTTGTGTTTTTTGACGATTGCTGGAACGATGATTATCGCCCAGGTAAGCAGCCTGCCCCTAAAACAGGGATTCACAATAGCGGCTGGGTACGAGACCCAGGCACGATGATTCACAATCACCCCGATAGCTTGGGAATGTTGGAAAAATATGTGAAAGACGTGATGACTACTTTCAAAAACGACAACCGCATTTTGTTGTGGGATTTGTACAATGAACCAGGAAACAGCGGTTATTTTGAAAAAAGTTTTCCATTGCTAAAAGCTGTTTTTGCGTGGGCGAAAGAAGTAAATCCATCGCAGCCAATTAGTGCTGGCGTGTGGAGTTGGGGCAATAAATATAAAGAATTGAACAAGTTTCAGGAGGAAAACTCCGACGTGATTACGTACCACCACTATGGCTACGTGGACAAACACAAAGAATTGATTAATCAGCTTCGTCAGTACGGCCGTCCGTTAATTTGTACAGAATACATGGCGCGCCGCAACGGTAGCTTGTTCCAAACCATCATGCCAATGTTAAAACAAGAAAACATTGGAGCCATCAACTGGGGATTTGTGGCTGGAAAAACCAATACGATTTATGCGTGGGGAACGCCTATGCCCGATGGAAAAGAACCTGAATTGTGGTTCCACGACATTTATCGCACCGACGGAACGGCATTTAGCCAAGACGAAATCAAAACAATTAAAGCATTAACTGGTAAAAAATAACATGTCCCATTTTTCAAGAATTTTGTTGCTTGCCTTGAGTGGGTGCCTCGCGCTAACGTCTTCAATGGCACAGACGCTTC
>JBDHXS010000325.1:0-7756 GCA_039810845.1 Runella sp.
CATTAGTTTCTGCTATTATTTTGGTTTTCAACGGCACACCCATGAACTGGGAAGGTAAAGCCAATATCGTTACGGTACAGGGAGATTCTGTACAGGTATCGCGCGGACCAGCAGCAGTAATGATTGCCATTAAACAAGCTGGAACCAACGGGGGAGGTTATTACGGGATTAACTCAGCTCACCCGCTGGAAAACCCTAATTACCTGACTAACATCGTCGAAAACATTCTTGTCATCCTCATTCCCATTGCCTTTGTGTTTGCACTGGGTTTTTATCTCAACCGCAAAAAACTTGCCCAGATGATTTTTGGAGTAATGACCATTGGTTTTTTCATTCTCCTGAGTGTTTCTGTCTATTTCGAAATGCAGGGAAATCCAGCCATTGACAAAATGGGTATCAGCCAAACGCTGGGAAGCATGGAAGGAAAAGAAATACGTTTTGGGGCAGCTGCTTCTGCTTTCTGGGGAATCACCACAACCACCACTTCTAACGGCTCAGTCAACGCTATGCACGACAGCATGACGCCGCTTTCGGGTGCCATGCAGATGATTGATATGATGATCAATGCGCTTTACGGAGGTGTGGGAGTCGGTTTTCTGAATTTCTACATTTTTATCATCATTGCCGTGTTTATTTCGGGTTTGATGGTGGGAAGAACTCCCGAATTTTTGGGCAAAAAGATTGAGGCTAAAGAGATGAAAATTGCTACTATTATTGCTTTACTTCACACATTTCTGATTTTGACTTTCACGGCTATTTCCAGCTTTGTGTTTACCAAAGACATAAGTGTGGGTTGGCTCAACAATCCCGGCTTTCATGGTTTTTCGGAAATGTTGTATGAATATACTTCATCTTCTGCCAACAACGGCTCCGGCTTTGAAGGCTTAGGCGACAACAATCCTTTTTGGAACATCACCACCGGTATTGTATTGGCATTGAGCCGCTATTTACCCATCATAGGCCCTATTGCTATTGCCGGTATTCTGGCCAGTAAAAAATACATCCCTGAATCAGCAGGAACACTCAAAACAGATACGGCTACGTTTGGATTTATGGTTTTTGCAGTGATTGTCATTATTGCCGCTCTGTCTTTCTTCCCTGCGTTGGCTTTAGGACCTTTGGCTGAATATTTTACCTTAAAATAATCCATTACTAAAGATATGAAACGTTCTCAATCCTCTTCTCTCTTTCAGGGAAATATGGCAAAAACTGCTCTGACAGAGTCATTTATCAAATTAAATCCTACGGTAATGTACCGTAACCCGGTCATGTTTACGGTCGAAATCGGAACCGTGGTGATGTTTTTTGTGTGCCTCCAAGTTGCCTTTGGCAGCGACACTACTCAAGGTACCTTAACTTATAATATTATAATTTTCACTGTACTGTTTCTCACTTTGCTATTTGCCAACTTTGCTGAAGCACTGGCCGAAGCCCGCGGTAAAGCCCAAGCCGACAGTCTACGTAAAACTCGTGAAGAAACTCCCGCCAAAGTCATCAGAACCCTTGGTCTGTTGACCATAAATGAACTTCAAATCATTCCTTCTTCCCAACTTCAAAAAGGAGATATATTTATATGCGATGCAAGCGACATCATTCCGACCGACGGTGAAATCATTGAAGGCTTAGCGACCATTGACGAATCAGCCATTACGGGCGAATCCGCACCGGTAATTCGCGAAGCTGGCGGCGACAAATCATCGGTAACAGGCGGTACAAAGGTACTTTCAGACCATATTAAGGTAAAAGTAACGACCCAACCTGGGGAAAGTTTTCTTGATAAAATGATTGCACTAGTGGAAGGGGCTTCCCGCCAAAAAACACCGAACGAAATTGCGTTAACTATCTTATTGGCAGGCTTTACGCTTATTTTCGTCATCGTCTGTGTTACACTTAAACCGTTTGCTGATTATGCCAATACACCCATTGCCATTTCAGCTTTTATTTCGCTTTTTGTCTGTTTGATTCCAACAACCATTGGCGGTTTACTTTCTGCCATCGGGATTGCCGGAATGGACAGAGCCTTACGGGCCAACGTGATTACCAAATCAGGCAAAGCCGTTGAAACGGCAGGCGATATTGATACCTTGCTTCTGGACAAAACGGGGACGATTACCATCGGAAACCGTAAAGCCACGCACTTTTGGCCTACAGACGGAGTGGGTGAAGAGCGTTTTATTACATCAGCGTTGTTTTCGTCGTTGGCAGATGAAACACCCGAAGGAAAATCAATCCTTGAATTGGGTCAACAAAAAGGGCAAAAACTCCCTATTATGCCCGAACGGGCTGAAATGATAAAGTTCACTGCCGAAACTCGCTCGTCGGGAGTCAATTTACCAAGAAACGTTCGGATTCGGAAAGGAGCTCAGGACTCAATTCGGAACATGG
Source organism: Runella sp. (assembly GCA_039810845.1). GTDB lineage: Bacteria > Bacteroidota > Bacteroidia > Cytophagales > Spirosomataceae > Runella. The sequence continues at coordinate 2,386 of JBDHXS010000325.1, forward strand.
TTGAACGAGCAGGAAATGAATTTCCAAAAGACACCGCCGAAAAGGTGCGTGAAATTGCCACCAACGGAGGTACGCCGTTGGTGGTATCTGAAAATGATAAAGTCTTGGGCGTCATTGAACTACAGGATGTTATCAAACCTGGTATTCAGGAACGTTTTGAGCGTCTGCGTAAAATGGGCGTAAAAACGGTCATGGTCACGGGCGACAATCCGCTCACGGCCAAATACATCGCCAACGTAGCTGGTGTGGATGATTTTATCGCCGAAGCGAAGCCAGAAGATAAAATGAACTACATCAAAGCCGAACAGGCAAGCGGAAAACTCGTAGCCATGATGGGCGATGGCACCAACGATGCCCCCGCCTTAGCCCAAGCCGATGTAGGTGTAGCGATGAACAGCGGAACGCAAGCTGCTAAAGAAGCAGGCAACATGGTGGATTTAGACAATGATCCAACCAAACTCATCGAAATTGTGGAAATAGGCAAACAGTTGTTGATGACACGCGGTACGCTTACTACCTTCTCCATTGCCAACGACGTAGCCAAGTATTTTGCCATTGTTCCAGCCCTGTTTATGACTTCTATTCCAGCTTTGCAGTCGCTCAATATCATGCACTTGGCAAGTCCCGAAAGTGCGATTTTATCGGCGGTAATTTTCAACGCGATTATCATTCCAATGCTGATTCCGTTGGCGCTCAAAGGCGTAGCGTACAAGCCCATCGGAGCGAGTGCCCTCCTACGTCGTAACTTGCTTATCTATGGCCTGGGAGGTTTGATAGTACCTTTCATCGGCATCAAACTCATTGATTTGGTCGTGGGAAGCCTGTTCTAATCCCGTGTTATTGGTGACAAATAACCAACACCTAGCTTTCTCAAATATCTAAGTGCAAAAATTAAAGTATTTCTCTCTTTAGTAAAATGAAAACACACATTGTTCCTGCTCTTCTGATGACTCTTTCCACGTTTGTATTGTTAGTGGTCATCTATCCCCTGATCGTCTGGGGATTCACCCAATTTGCCCCCGAAAAAGGGCGTGCGGAAACGGTTTCGGTCAATGGAAAAATCGTTGGCTTTGCCAAAGTGGGCCAGAAATTTACCGACGATAAATATTTTTGGTCGCGGCCATCAGCCGTTGATTACAATGCTACGGGGTCGGGTGGCTCTAACAAAGGCTCTTCTAACCCTGATTATTTGGCGCAGGTACAGGCTCGGATTGATACGTTTTTGGTACACAACCCAACCGTCCCAAAATCAGCTCTTCCTTCCGAACTTGTCACCGCTTCAGGTAGTGGCCTAGACCCTAATTTATCGCCTCAAGGCGCTGAAGTGCAGGTAGCCCGAATTGCGAAGGTCAGAAACCTGCCCGAAGGAAAAGTCAAAGAATTGGTTAAAACCCATACCGAAGGACCTTTTTTAGGCTTATTCGGCCCCTCAAAAGTAAATATTTTGGCATTGAATATTGCTTTAGACCAAATGAAGTAATTTATTTAAGTGATCATCGATTCAAAACCGACATCGCTTACCAAGTAAATTGCAACCGTTATTATTCCAAAAATCAGAAATTACGATGAAAAAGTTGTTAACTGTCGCACTGGCCTCAGGGCTGTGGACTACCCTATTAGCTCAAAGCGCCGATTCTACCGCAAAAATTACTGTTAGTGGTTACGTAGAAGCTTATTACAGCTATGATTTCAATCAACCAGTTACCAATGACCGTCCAGCGTTTATTTACAGTCATAATCGTCATAATGAATTTAACATTAATCTAGGTTTTATCAAAGCTGCCTATGCCAACGAACAGATTCGCGGGAATTTAGCCTTGATGGCTGGTACGTATGCCAATGCCAACTTAACCGCTGAACCCGCTACGTTACGCAATATTTTTGAAGCCAATGCTGGTGTTAAACTTTCAAAAACAAAGAATGTATGGCTAGATGCTGGTGTTTTTTCCTCGCACATCGGTTTTGAGAGCGCTGTTTCCAAGGATTGCTGGACGCTTACCCGCAGTCTGATGGCCGACAATACGCCCTATTATGAAACAGGGGTTAAAATCGGGTACACTTCCGAAAACGGCAAATGGTTTTTATCGGGATTGGTACTCAATGGCTGGCAACAAATACGCCGCACCGATGGTAATACTCGTTTGGCAGCAGGTACTCAAATTATGTTTAAACCTAGTGGTAAAGTGACTCTGAATTCAAGTTCCTATCTGGGCAGTCGGCCCGACAACACTAACCGAACCCGTTTTTTTCACAATCTATACGGCATATTCCAATTGACAGAGAAACTCGGACTGATTGCCGATTTTGATTATGGAATGGATCAACAGAAAGTAGGCTCATTGGCCTACGATAATTGGGCAAGTTGGGCGGCTATTGTCAGATTCCAATTCAGTTCAAAAGTAGGAGTTGCAGGGCGTATTGAAAATTATACGGACAAGAAAGGATTGGTCATTTCAACCACAACTCTTAACGGTTTTCAAACTATGGGCTACTCGTTTAACCTTGATTACGCGCCCATTTCCAATGCTTTATGGCGAATTGAAGCCCGTAGTTTAAACAATAAAGACGCTGTTTTTGAAAAAGATGGAAAAGCCACAAGAGAAAATTTTGTTTTGATAACCTCATTGGCGATTTCATTTTAACATTTTTTTAACCATGCCCGAACAAAACGCCCAATATTTCCTTGATTTGATTAAGAAATCAAAGCGAGGAAAGTTTAAAGTCTATATTGGTATGAGTGCGGGAGTAGGTAAAACGTACCGAATGTTGCAAGAAGCCCACTCGCTTCTTCGCAACGGTGTGGACATTAAAATTGGTTTTGTCGAAACCCACCGCCGGTCCGAAACCCATGCACTCGTGGAAGGCTTGCCCCTGATTCCGCATCGCAAGATTTTTTATAGAGGTAAAGAGCTGGAAGAAATGGACGTACAGGCCGTTATCAACCTTCATCCCGAAATCGTTCTTGTGGATGAGTTGGCACATACCAACATTTTTGGCTCTAAAAACGAAAAACGTTGGCAGGATGTATTGGATATTCTCAACGCGGGTATTAACGTCATTTCGGCAGTGAATATACAACATCTAGAAAGTCTAAATGAAGAGATTTTTCAGATTACAGGCATTGAAGTCAAAGAGACAGTACCTGACAGTGTACTACAGCAAGCCGATGAGGTAGTTAACATTGACCTTACTGCTGATGAACTCATAACTCGGCTCAAAGAAGGAAAAATCTATGACAAAGCTAAGGTCGAAACGGCTCTCAATAATTTTTTTAAGTCTGATAAAATTTTGCAATTGCGCGAATTGGCACTAAAAGAAGTGGCCTCACAGGTGGAGCGAAAAGTAGAAACAGAAGTACCTAAAAATGCGGCTATGCGGTCTGAGCGATTTTTGGCTTGCATCAGTTCCAACCACGAAATTGCAAAAAAAATCCTGCGCAAAACGGCCCGTTTGGCGAGTTATTATCAAGGCAAATGGTACGTTTTGTACGTTCAGGCCTCCCGTGAAGACACCGACAAAATCGGATTGGCAACCCAAAGGCACTTGATAAACAATTTTAAGTTGGCTACCGAACTGGGCGGGGAAGTCGTTCGGATCAGAAGTAATGAAATTGCGCAAACTATTTTTGATACCGCTCAAAAACACAATATTACTACCATTTGTATCGGTAAACCACATGGTAATTTTTGGAAAAACATAACTGGTAATTCGCTTTTTTTTAAGCTGTTACAAAAAGTTTCAGACACAGATATTGATTTGGTGGTGATTAGTTAAAAATAAAAAAACCTTCTGAATCACAGAGGTCATGAAATTAAAAACCAAACTTCGTTTTGCGCTTACCTTTCTGTTTGCTGTCATATTATTACTGGGCAGTCTGGGAGCATGGTATCTCAAAAAACTCTCCAATGAAGCTCAAGAGATATTGAAGGACAATTACATTTCTTTGGAATATGTTCGCAATATGCGTAACGTCATAGATGAAAACGCCTGGAAAAATGAAGATTTTCTCCTGTTTGAAAATAATCTGGTGAAACAAGAGCAAAACCTGACTGAAATTGGAGAATCAGAAACAACACAACAGCTCCGGAGTCACTTTAATGCGTTCAGGCAAACTCGTGACAGCAGCCGTATTCAACTCCTAAACAAACAGTTAGCTAAAATTTCTGACGTTAATATGCAGGCCATTGTCCGTAAAAACGCACAGGTCAAAAAAACAGCAGATGAAATCTATGCCTATATGGTGCTTATTGCCACGGTATGTGCCTTGGTAGCCTTCTCCTTTATCGTCAATTTTCCGCGCACCATCTCTGAACCAGTCCAACAGCTCACCGAAGGTTTGCGCGAAATCACCCGCAAAAACTACGAGCCGCGTTTAGGAGTAGACCGTAAAGACGAGTTTGGTGAAATGGCACAGGCTTTCAATCAAATGGCTGAGAAATTGGATGAATATGAACACAGTAATCTCGCCCGTATGATTTTCGAAAAACGCCGCACCGAAACTATCATCAATCAAATGAATGATGCCATTATAGGGTTAGATGAAAACAACAACCTTTTGTTTATCAATTCGATGGCATCTGAAATATTGGGTTTAGATATTCGTCTGATTGTGGGTCGTTATGCTCCCGATGTTGCCCTAAAAAATGATTTACTACGCACTTTGCTTAACAATGAAACTTCGACCAAACCACTCAAGATTTTTGCCAATGAGCGAGAAAGTTATTTTACCAAAGAAACTTTTGAAGTAAAAAATGAAGAACAGCGCATTGGGCGGGTTGTGATTCTGAAAAACATTACCCCTTTTCACGATCTCGACCAAGCCAAAACCAACTTCATCGCCACGGTGTCGCACGAGTTGAAAACACCTATTTCGAGCATTAAAATGAGTCTAAAACTCTTACAAGACCAACGAGTGGGAACTTTGAATGAAGAACAAAAAAATCTACTGGCTCACATCCGTGATGATAGTCAACGGTTGCTCAATATTACGGGCGAGCTGCTTGATATGTCGCAAGTTGAAACAGGCAACATTCAGCTGAATTTTAAAGCCGTTCAACCCAAAGAGGTGATTGAAGTAGCAACAGAGGCTTTGCGTTTTGCAGCAGAGCAAAAACAGATTGATTTTCGTATTCATTTGCCTTCTGGCCTCTCCCCTATTTTGGCCGACTTAGACAAAACAGCTTGGGTATTGATGAATTTTCTTTCCAATGCCATCCGCCACAGCCCCGAAAAATCGGTCATTGAAATCTCTGCCAAGGAAGATGAAAGCCGAGGAAGCGACAGCTTACCAGTTCCTTTGTAGTCACTACGGGACAAACGTAGTGTATGAGCCTGACGGGAACATGCCACCAGACTTTCTTGTTGATGGGCA
>JBDHXS010000326.1:0-7748 GCA_039810845.1 Runella sp.
ACAATTACTCAAAAATGTTCAACTTAGTATTTGACGACAAGATTTTTGAAGCCCTTAAAGGCCAGTTAGCACTTGAGCCTAAGACAATTGATGTAGAGCAATTTAAGGAAATTGTCAATAGCTTGAGCTAAACAATTTGACTGAATACATACATTTTAAAACAAAAATGGCCGCAAATAATTTGCGGCCATTTTTGTTTTAAAATGTTTTTTGCAAGGTTATACAAACTGGTCCAAAATCATAACGCCTATCAGACCCACAATAGACACAATGGTTTCCATCACCGTCCAAGTTTGGAGGGTTTCTTTGATAGATAGGTTAAAATATTCTTTAAAGAGCCAAAAGCCGCCGTCGTTGAGGTGTGAGCAAATCAAACTCCCTGAACCAATGGCCAGTACCATCAATTCAGGTTTTACGCCCTGACTTTGCACCAATGGTGCGATAATACCCACCGCAGTAAGCCCCGCTACCGTGGCCGACCCTACACATATTCGAATCACTCCTGCGATAGCCCAGCCTAAGATGAGTGGTGAAATTTGAACGTCAGCTAAGAGTTCCCCGATGTATTTGCTTACACCACCGTCTGTAAGGATTTGTTTGAACCCCCCTGCACCTGCCACAATCAGCAAAATAATTGATACACTTTTGAAAGCCTCTTCCAGCGATTTCATAACACTTTTGGTGGTTCTGCCACGCTGGGTTCCGAGAAAGTAAATGGCCACCAGCACTGAAACCAACATTGAAATAGAAGGGTCGCCCAAGAAAGAAAAAACGGTATATAAAGCAGAAGGTTCGGCAAACTGGCTTTTGAGCCATGGCATAAGTGTCAGTAAAATCAAAGGCAATAATGCAACAAATAGACTAATGCTTAGACTGGGCATTTCGGCCTCTGTAAACTGCTTTGTATTGAAAAGCGAAGCATCGGGTTTGGGATCGTATTTTTTGAGCGTTTGGGCAAATACTGGCCCTGCCAAAATGATGGCTGGAATTGCTACAATAATGCCATAAAATAATGTTTGTCCTACATTGGCATTAAACTGGGCGGCAATGGCTGTAGGAGAGGGGTGCGGTGGTAAATAACCATGTGCCACTGATAAAGCCGACAACATTGGAACGGCCACATACAACATTGGTAAGCGAGTAGAAGCTGCAATGGTAAAAATAAGTGGAATCACAATCACAAACCCTGCATTGTAAAATAAAGGAAGACCAATGATAAACCCCGCCAATGCCAATCCCCAAGGAAGATATTTGAGTCCAAAAATATTCGTCAGGGTGGTAGTAATCCTTTGGGCAGCGCCACTTTCAGCTACTAACTTTCCTAACATCGACCCAAATCCAATGATAATAACCAAAGAGCCGAGTGTACCGCCAATGCCTTTTTCGAGCGATTGGCTGATGGCAGTTACGTTCATTCCGCAGGCTAACCCCAGTCCGATGCTGACGATAACAAACGAAATAAACGTGTCTAAATGAAAATAAGCTACCAGTAAAATAAGTGCTAAAATACCCAATAAGACATAAATTAGGAGCATTGAGGTAAGGTTTAGAGGGTTGGCAATGAAAATAGAACCTACAATGATAAGAACTAAATCAGGAAACTTTGTACAAAATCAGGAAACGAAAAATTTTGACAATAAAATCTTAGCATTGAGACAAAGCTATTTGCCATTTACCCAAACCTTACGAATACCAACTCTTGCGCCTATTGTATCTTGATATAATTCACCTTTGTCAATTGCAAATACTACATTCCATTCAATCCCTTGCCATGAAGGAACTTGTCCTGATAGTTGGAATAGACCTGAAAACTGCTTTGCTGGGTTGGAGTAAGAAAAATTATAGTTGCCGTAGTTATGGCTTAATGAAAGTTTACTTGAAAACTTTATATTATCTCCAATATATCCTTGAAAACCAAGATGATAAGCTCTTAAACGGTTGTTGGTAGCTATTTCATAGCTATTATAAGGCGTAGTAATTTTGGTATCTGCATGATTAACGATAAAAGGTGTACCAATGATGCGTCTTTGATACGACCAGCCATCATAATATTGCTGATGGTTAAAATAATTATCATTTCCACGCGTAAAATTGGTGGGGCCAAAAATAGGCCCACCTTGACTCATGGTATATAAAAACTCGAAAACGAAACGTTCAAAACTAATACTCCCCCTCTCGCGTTGGGGAAATAAATTTCGGAAAATAATACCATTGAGTCCGTCTTTGATGCTGTTGAGGTAATATAGTGACCCATCTTCAAAAATACTTTGCCGATAAAATGTAAGCTCATATTTTTTTAGCTCTAATACAAAACCAACATCCAGCGTACCAAGATGATTTCCAACGCGATTGGTAGAATCGAATGCATTGCTTCCGCCACCTTTGCCCAATAGCCCCCCTGAACCTGTTATGACATAAATATAGTCCCGAAAACCACTTGGCAAAGTACGGTTTTCGACGGTTGTCAGACTATCGGTGGTCATTCCTCCCCATTGGACATTATGTACAAAACCACCATAGAGTTTTATAGGAGATTTTGATGACCCTAAACGAGTATAAAACGATTTTTGATGCAAAAAATAACCAAAAGCATAATTACTACTTCCAAACCATCCGTGGGAGTAAGTTCCTTTGATAGCAACCCAATTTTTGAGAAATTTAATCGGGAGAAATTCAGTTATACTGATTTGTAATTTTGGAATGGGTAGCGCATTGCCCGACCAGCTATAAGAGCCTGTTCCTAAAGTGGTATCGGCGTACCCAAAAACCTCTTTTCGTCGCCCAGCATAAAACTCCCATTTTTTGTACTTGATGGCACCGTATAGTTCTGGTAAAATAAACTGTTTTTTAGAAGAAGTTATATTGAAAATGCCCTGAAAACCGTAATTAATTTGCCAGTGGGGGTGTGAATTAATAGATTTTGTACCCATTTGCCCTGCTTCCAACGCTACTCCTGATGACTGCGGTACAACATTGTATTGATTGGCGCGCAGCCAAAAAGGCATTTGTTCGCTGGTCCCGTACCCACTTATTGAAAAATGACTTTTCGTAGAAGTTGTTGTTAGGCTGTCCTGTGCAGAGGCTGTTGCAGTCAGCCCTAAACTGATGTAAACAAAATAGATTATCCAAGCATACTCAAATGAAAGTAGTTTGTAAGAAATCTTATGGTGTGTTGCTGCGACAGGTTTTAGATTCATAATCACTAAATTACAGAACTATATTTTTTTGCAAACCTGCAAGGTTTTAGTAGAATTCGATTAGTAATAACGCAAAAAGTTAAAATTGTTTTGAATTAATCGGTAATTTTAAAAACGGCCTTGTTTGCAAAGACCCATTTGGATTCCAGCGGCAGGGTCAAACAATTGACCTGTATCTATGGATAATGTAGTAGTCCACATTAACCCTTTGAGCCAAGTTAATGGTCTTTGAAGCCTAACCAATCCTGAAAATTGTTGAGCAACATTTGCAAAAGCTTTTCCTCCGTACATTCCAAAATTATATGTCCCGAAATTTCTACTGAAGGAGGTTCTTACTAACCAATTCCAATCGCCATAGTTGCCCGTAGCCGCTATGTGAAGGGCTTTTACACGGTTGTTATTCGTAAATTGATTGCTTTGAGGAAAGCTACTTCTAATGGCTTTTTGGGCTGGAATGAAGGGAGTTCCAATGCCGCGTTGCTGATACGACCACCCCTGTTGATAGATATAATGATTCATGTAATTGTCCATTCCAAAAACACCTGTACTAAAATCGAATACTTCTCCCCCTTGGCTGGTAGAATTGAAGTATTCTAATGAGATTTTATGTAAATACATCTTTAAACTGGCGTTTCGTGGCCAATTATTTTTGAAAACAACACCGTTAAGACCATCTTTGATATTCAGGAAGGTATAAAGAGAACCATCATCGTAGATATTTTGACGATAAAAAGACATTTCTCCTCTCGCAAACCGCCATGAAAAACCTACATCTATTGTGCCTAAGTGATTGCCGACGCGGCTCCCTTCCCAGGGTTTGCCCGTAACTACGGCCCACCATGCTTCTTTTGGTGGAAGGCCATGGGGCCATATTTGATTTTCTCCACCCCACTGGGCTTGATGGTTGAACCCACCAATGAACTTAACCTGCCAATGGGGTTTTCCCAGTCGAACATAAAGGGTTTTCTGGTGCAAATACCCCTTGACGGATTTGAGGGATTGGCTACCGAACAAGACAGGCATATCTCCAAACCATCCATGTGAAAAGCTGGCATTGAAAGCCAGAAGAGATTGAGTCCAAGGAATATTGACAAAACCTATGGTATTGAGTTGAACTTTTGGTAAAGGAAATGCATTGCCTGACCAACTGTACGAACCCGAGCTAAGTAAGGTATCTCCTAATAGCCCATATACTTCTCTTTGGGTGCCTCCCCACACTTCAAATGACCCTGCTCGTAGTTTTAAGAGTAGATCTGGCAGTAAAAAAGTAGTGGTATCGCCCGCATTAAAAATAGGTACGATATTTGCTCCCCAACCTAATAAATGCTTGAATTTTCCCGAACTATCGCGCTGATAGTCGGCTTTTAGTGAGATTTGACCCGAAAAAGCAAGGTTTTTAGCAGTTGGAATAGTACCGTATTGGTTGGTGTGAATCCAAAAGGGAGATTTACCGTTAAATAAAAATAAATCACTTTTTAACGTATATTCAACGGGCTTTTGTAAATTCGTGCCTTGACAAACACCTAACAGAGGTTGAAGCATCCATATAGCTAAAAGCATTAAAGGTGAACTGATACGTTCCATTGAAAAAGTTTAAAGCTATAAATCAATAGTATTAACTATGCAATACACCAACTCTCGTCAATCAACTCCTCGTATTTCGGTACATACTTTTAATTCCAAAAGGTCGAGTTCAAAGACAATTTTAGTGGTAACGGGCTATGACTATTTTTTACAAAAGTATGACTTAAAGCGTTTGCTTGCAAAATACGCTAAAATAATATTGGTGCCGAGGTCGGTAGAAGATAGAGAGTTTCTGGTCGAAACAGTAGCTCCTATCCTCTCAAGAAATCATAATATCCATTTAGTGACCAATCCGATGTATGATAGACAACATCAAATCATTTATCAGTTGTCTATTAACCACAGTAAAATCATCGAAATCAATACTGTTTATGAATTTTGTGAAAAATACTTAAAAAAAATCTATGTACCCGAATCTATCGAAGATGCCAATCCTCAAATAGACACTTTTAAAGCATTTACTTGGCCTATCAAATTCGCAAAAAAAATCATTGATGGGTTAGCTGGTGGCCTTTTATTACCTTTGACTTTACCCGTTTGGGGTATAAGCACCCTTATCATAAAGAAACAATCGCCTGGCAGTGTGTTTTACACACAAGCTCGTATGGGGCTTAATGGTCAAGAATTTGATTGTATTAAATTTCGCTCGATGCGCTTGGATGCCGAAGCAGGTGGCGCTCGTTTTGCTTCGCGTAATGACGACCGAATTTTTCCCTTTGGTAAACTCATGCGCATTACCCGTATTGATGAACTCCCTCAGCTTCTCAATCTTGTCAAAGGACAGATTTCATTGATTGGTCCTCGCCCTGAGCGAGGTGTTTTTGTAGAAACTTTTGTAGAAGAAATTCCGTATTATGCGCAACGCCTGCTGGTAAAACCTGGGATTTCGGGCTATGCACAGGTCATGTATCCCTATGGAAGTGGTGTGAAAGACGCCCGCCACAAATTGATGTATGATCTTTATTATATCAAAAACTGGTCTTTAGCTTTAGAACTGGAGATTGTTTGGCGGACTCTCATTACTATTCTTCTCAGTAAGGGGATTTAGAGCCTCCTGCACACAGCCTCAAAAAAAGCCCCTCTCCTAAAAGAAGAGGGGCTTTTTTTGAGGCTGAAAAATACTACTGCCCACCGCATCCACCTACTTGCGCCTTAAACACTACGCCAGTCTCTGTTCTAAATCCTGGTTTTAGTTCGATAGAATTCGCTTCGTAAGTTACATTGGCACTCCCTGCAATGAGGTTTGTGGCTTCAATTTTACCGTTAGACGCCGCTGCTTGTTTAGTCATAGTCCCTGACGAATAATCATCGGCCGTACTTACCAACGTCAAGAGGGTAGGGCAGGGGTTAGGATCTCCACCACCGAGTGTTCCGTTGGGGTTTACTTTTTGGGCATAAATGTCGGCTTTTGCGTAGTTGGGAATATCATACGCATTCCAAGCAATGATAGCCCCTCCAGTCCCGTCAGAAACCAATTTAGGTTTGTATTCATCACGAGAATTTGAATTGCCAATGGCTACACCGTTGCTTGTCCATTGTGTAGCTCCTGCCGCAGTAAGACGTTGAGCAAAAACATCTCCGTTGGAAGATCCATTACGCTGGTCTTGCCAAGTAATAATAGCTCCGCCCGCTCCATCAGCAATGATTGCAGGTACTGTTTGGGTTTCGGGGGTAGTAGAAACGGCCACACCATTCACAAACCATTGAGGAGTACCTCCACTATTTACGCGTTGGGCGAATATATCTTGGTTGCCGTTACGAACATCGTACCAAGTAATAATAGCGCCATTAGAGCCGTCAGAAGCAATTACAGGACTATATTGGTAGCTGCTGGCAGTACACACCGCCACACCGTCGGCTGTCCACTGAGCAGCTCCTGTACCATTGATGCGTTGCGCATAAATGTCAGAGATACCACTCCGAAAATCTTCCCACGCAATGATGGCTCCATTGCTACCGTCTGATACAATACTTGTGAAATATTGATCTCCTGTAGCTGATGAAACAGATACTCCGTCGGCAGCCCATTGTACGGCTCCACTTGAATTGATTCGTTGCGCATAAATATCAGAGTTACCTCCACTTCGGTAGTCTTGCCATGAGATAATTCCTCCCCCTGCTCCATCTGATGCAATGCTGGGGGTGCTTTGAGAATTGCTTGCTGCAGAAATAACCACCCCATTGGCTGCCCATTGCACCGCGCCCGAAGCATTGATACGTTGTGCATATATATCTTGATTGCCTGCAGTACGGGCATCTTGCCATGCAAAAATCGCACCACCGCTTCCGTCGCTTACCATGGCAGGGCTAAATTGCTCATTGGAAGCATTACAGATAACTACCCCGTTGGCAGTCCATTGTACAACCCCTGCGGCATTGATACGCTGGGCATAAATGTCGGGGTTACTGGCAACTCCACCGCGAAAATCTTGCCACGCTATAATCGCCCCACCTGCGCCGTCCGAAACTACATTTGGTAGGTATTGATCATTGCTTGCGTTGGTAATGGCTACTCCATTGGCAGTCCATTGTACTACGCCAGCAGCGTTGATGCGTTGGGCATAAATATCAGCATTGAAAAGACCATTACGATCGTCGTACCAAACAATAATCGCCCCACCTGCCCCATCTGAGACAGCCTGCTGCCCATTTTTATAATCACTCATGCCCGCCAATGCGATGAGGTTGTTGGTAGTAGAGCTATTGCTCCACTGGGCGGTAGCAGTAGAAACCTTCACTAAGCTTAATAAAAGAAGACAGCCGCTAAACCATTGTCGAAGAGACGAGACTGGATAGTGTAATAACAGTGATTTCATAAAAAAGATGATTGGTTTGTAGGAGTTCAACAAATGAACGTAATCTAATAACAAAAATGCTTATTTTTTTTGAGAATGTGATAACATTTTTATTATTCGGAAATCATATAATAAAAAAGCCGCACCTTGCGGCACGGCTTTTTTATTATTA
>JBDHXS010000327.1:0-7689 GCA_039810845.1 Runella sp.
AAAAGACACTTTTTTTCAGATGCAGCATAGTAAAGATAAGCCAGTTGAGATGAGTAGTTAAACAGCACAAAGTTCCACCAAAGCCCAAACAATCCCTCTCATGGTTTTCCATGATATTTACCTATGGAAAACCATGATTTTTTTTAAAAATTGCTTGTTATAAAGTTCTACAATGCTTATGATTGAGTGTTTTTATGGTATTTTAAAATGAAAAAAGTGTTGTATTTGATTGGTGTCTTGTGCAGTTGGGACATCCCTGTTTTTTCACAAGCCGACTCTTTAGTTTTTGACTCCTATTTTAGGCATACCGAGCGCCTCAAATCACAGGCAGACAAATTAGATTCTGCACTTTATTGGGCAGACTTGATGCTCCATAAAGCACATACCCCCTATCAAATCGCTTTGGCTAATTATGCCAAAGGCGAAGTCATTGCCTCCAATCAATGGACTTATAACACAGGGGAATATGCCTTTGACTATTATGTCAAAGCCATCAACGGTTTCATTGAGACCAAACAACGTGAGCGCCTTCATCATGCCCTAAACGCACTAGCACTCACCTACGAGCGCAAATACACTCCCAACAATAACGGTGGACTTAGCGCTAAGTCTCTGAAATATACCAATATGGCGTTTCAGCTTCAGCATGATTATCTTTACGAAGTACCCTATCCATTTGTGGTCACAAAAGACGATACAGTCGCCTCCAAAGCCGAATTGCAAGAAGCTATTCGAGTTACTAAGAATAACCTTACTTTTTGGAGAGGAAATGTAGTATTGTCGATGCAGATGTGGCGGGGGCATACTTTAGGAAAACTGTATTGGGAACTCGACAAAAACATGACCAATGCCGAAGCATATTTTGTAAAATCAGCAGATATAGCCAAACAAATCAAAGATGAGTTTTTTCACTCAATATGTTTGGGTTCGTTAGCTGTATATCATAACCAAGCTCATAATTATCAAAAGGCCGTAACTTACAGTGAATTGGGCTTAAAACATGCTTTAGAAACCCTAAAAATGGAGTTTCGGGAAGCCATTTTTAGAGATCAGTTATACGTAGCTTACAAGGCCATAGGCCAAATGCCTCGTGCCATCATGCACAAAGAAAGAGCCTTGGCAATCGCTGAAAAAGTCTATCGTGAGACCGAAGTAAAAGGTTTGACTTTGATGAAAGAGCGCAACGTAGCTCTTCAAAAACAAATACACTTGGAACAGCAAATCAATCAACAACAACAGCGTCAGAATTGGTATTTATTGGGAGCATTTTTACTTGTCAGTAGCTTGGTTTATGTTTTTTATAACAACTATCAGCTTCGACAAAAAAACGCTGCCATCTCTGCTGCTCTGCTCCAAGGCCAAGCTACCGAACGCAAGCGTCTGGCTGACGACCTGCACGATAATCTGGGCAGTACCATGTCGGCACTGCGGTGGAGCTTGGAGGCTATCAACCCGCAAAAACTAAGTCCCCAAGAGCAGGAAGTGTATCGGCACGTGCAAAACACCATAGTCCAAGCCCATGACCAAGTACGCCTGCTATCGCACAATCTCCTACCTGAAGAGCTTGAAAAACAGGGCCTTTGGGAGGCATTGCAGCAGCTCGTTCGCAAACTCAACCGCAACACACCCGTGAAGTGGACGTTCACCCTGCCTCCCAATCCGCCCCGTTTTGATGCCAAGACAGAGTTTGAGTTGTACAGTATCGTACTCGAACTCACCAACAACGTTCTCAAACACGCCCAAGCGAGCGAGGGCAAAGTAGAGTGTCGAGTACAAAATGGCGAATGGCGAATAGTGGTGAGTGACAATGGCATGGGAATGGTCGATAAGCGCACCCATGGCAAAGGCATGAACAGCGTGGAAAGTCGAGTAAAAAGTCTCAACGGTCAGCTACACATCCACACCCAAACGGGCGAAGGGACGAGGTTTGAGGTGTGGGTTTGATTACTTCACCAAGCCGTGCCGCATGGCGTATTTTACCACGCCTGCTATGCTTTTTACATTGAGTTTTTGCATCAAGTTTCGGCGGTGGCTTTCTACCGTGGGCATACTAATGCAAAGCACTTTGGCAATTTCATTGCTCGAAAACTCATTGGCAATGAGCTTAATTACCTCTATTTCACGGCTTGTGAGGTGCAAGATGGTATTGGGTTGAGAGTCATTGAGGTCGTCGGTAGCCGAAAAAGACAACTCTTCTATCACTGCTTCACTGTAATATTTACGCCCAGTCATGAGGGTATAGATGGCCTTTTCGAGTTCCTCCCTCCCTGATTTTTTGAGGATATAGCCATTGATGCCCGCTTTGATAGCTTCGCGGATATAGGTGGCGTCTTCGGCCATGGTGAGCAATAATATTTTTAGATTTGGAAACCGTGCTCGTAGTACCAAAGTCAAATCAATTCCACTTAGGTGTGGCATGTGTAAATCGGAGATGACGATGTCCACGTCATGATTCTCCAAATAGGCCAATACGTTGCGGCTGTCGGTAAAAGTCATGAGAACAGAGATATTTTCAATGGTGTCAAACAACATCCGAAGACTATCCAAAACAATTTGGTGGTCATCTACAATCAGTAGGCGAACGGGCGTGGTAAGATGAGTATTCATAAAGTAGTAATTTGGCGCAAAAATGAACCAAATCTTTTAAAATACTTCTCATGGTTTTCCATGATTTTTATTTAACGCAAACACCATTCTTAAAACTCCCCTGATCAGCTTCTCCTCAAAATTCCCTAATTTTGCACTCCATTCTTACAACGGATAGATATTCAGATGAAAAAGAAAGTTGAGATTCTTGCTCCTGCCAAAAACCTGTACCAAGGAATGGCCGCTATCAATGCAGGGGCAGATGCTGTATATATTGGCGCACCGCAGTTTGGCGCCCGAACCAACGCCACTAACTCGGTCGAGGACATTGCTGACATGGTGCGTTATGCCCACCTTTTTAAGGCAAAGGTGTTTGTCGTTATCAATACCATTTTGTACGACGAAGAACTGGCTACTTGCCAAAAACTGATTCACGAATTATACAAAATTGGCGTGGACGCGCTCATCATCCAAGACATGGCCATCATGGAAATGGACTTGCCACCCATCGTGATTCACGCCAGCACGCAAGCCAACAACCGCGACGCCAAACACGTCAAATTTTTGGCCGATGCAGGCATGAAACGCGCCGTATTGGCCAGAGAACTCAACTTAGACCAAATCCGCGAAATCCACGAGGCTACGGACGTCGAGTTGGAGTTCTTTGTGTCGGGGGCGTTGTGCGTTTCGTTCAGCGGCAACTGCTACATGAGCGTGGCCAACGGTGAGCGAAGTGCCAACCGTGGTTCTTGCGCCCAAAACTGCCGCTTGCCTTACCAACTCATTGATGGCAAGGGAGAAACCTTGATTTCCAACAGCCATTTGTTGTCCATCAAAGACTTGGATTTGAGCGACCAACTGCCCAATTTAATTGAGGCGGGGATTACGTCTTTCAAAATCGAAGGACGTTTGAAAGACATCGTTTATGTAAAAAATAACACGTCGTTTCTCCGTCAAAAATTAGACGCATTTTTAGCCGAAAACGGCGACAAGTACGAAAAAGCCTCTTCGGGCCGCACGTTCTACAACTTTGAACCCCAAATGGATCGAAGTTTCAACCGAGGTTATACCGATTATTTTGTCAATAAAAGAAAGGAAAAGATTGGTTCGTGGGAAAGCCCCAAGTCGCAAGGGCAGTACATTGGCAAACTATTGGAAATCAAAGGAAAGGGCTACGTCATTGAGAATTTTGAAGAACTCAACAACGGCGACGGCCTTTATTTTATCAACGAAGAAGGCGTAGCCGACGGGGTTCAAATCAACGTCATTTTCAACAACCTCGTCATTCCAAACACCTTTAAGCCGCTTCCTATCGGAACGGTCATTTATCGAAATTCGGATGCGGAATTCAATAAAATGGTGGAGAAAGAAAACAGTGCGGTGCGCAAAATTGGCGTTTCGTTGTATTTTTCTGAAACCGCCGAGGGCTTCCAGCTACTCGCCATCGACGAAGACGGACACCAACACAGTTCGACGCTCACCATCGCCAAAGAACTGGCACGCACGGAAGAATCGGTGATTCCGAACATCAAAAAGAACTTGGCAAAAACGGGCAATACGCCTTTTGAAGTGGACACGATAGAAGTAGCGTTTAGCCAAAACTGGTTCCTGCCTACGTCAAAAGTAAACGAAATCCGCCGCGAAGTACTTGAAGAATTGGCCGAGATTCGGGTGCGTGACTACCACCGCGAAACGTTTCAAATCGAAAAGACGAACCACCCCTACCCCGTCCAAAAGCTTGATTTTATGTACAATGTCGCCAATCACATGGCACGGGAGTTTTACCAACGTCATGGCGTGACGGAAATCGAAAAGGCATTTGAATTGCAATGGGATCCAGGCAAATCGCGGGTGATGACCACCAAGTACTGCGTCAAGTACGAATTGGGCAAATGTGCGCGGTTCCAACGGGCTACCATGGGCGAAAAATTGACCGAGCCGCTCACCCTAAAACACGGCGAAGTGGAGTACAAATTGCGGTTTAATTGCAAGCCCTGCGAAATGGAGATTTGGGAAAAAGATGCCGAGTTGGAATACGAGGACGAAGACCAACAATTGGGCTACATCGAGAAATGGTAAATCACAAGGAAGCCCTGAGTGTGAGGTAAAACGGCACCTCAATGTATTCCTTGGAATTGTTGAGAATCAGCTCAGCAGTTTTTTGTCCCATCAACTCAAAATCGGCTGAAATGGTCGTAATTCCGTCGAGAATAATGCGCTTGAGGGGGGTCTCGTTGTAAGAAATGATCCCCACCTCTTGCCCTACTTTTAGCTTGGAGGCCAACGCCTTCTCTACCAGCACAATCAAGTCGTTTTCGGTAATACTGATATACACTTCTCCCGCCCGAATCGGCTCATTGGCAATACCACTAATTACCTCAAAATCAAAGGAATACTGATGACAAAACAGCGACAAGCCTTCTAATATTTCTTTGGGATGGTGGGACTCCTGCGGGAAAATAATGTTGATTTTTTGGTACTTCGACAAGGCTTCTAACGCTTGTTCGAGGGCGTTGTAAATGTCCTTTTCAAAGTTTTGACACACCGAACCGTACTTTCCTTTTATTCCCGAAATCGGCTTATCGACAACAATCACCTTCTCGCGCGGAATAGTATCATTGATGACTTCGTGGGCTTTCTCTCCCCCCTCCGTAAAGTGAGGAATGATGACGTAATGCGTGTAGTCGTGGCTATTGGTTTGGAGGAGTTTTTTAAAATAATTGAAGTCGTTGTTATAAATGTAAAAATCAATCGTAACGCGCTCTCCCAACGACGACACCAAGGCATCGTAAATCAGTTTTTTGTGCGCGTTCAGTTTATTGACCAACAAAAAAATCTTTGGATGCGGATGAATCACCGTGCTTTTGACAAAATATCCTTTGCCAGGAACGGAGTCAAGCATCCCAATTTTTTTGAGGTACTTGTACCCTTTTTCGGCCGTATCGCGCGAAATATCCGATTCAAAACTCAGTTCGTTGATTGAAGGCAAAATCTCGTCCTTTTCCAATTCTCCTTTGCTAATCGCTGTCAAAATGGAATTGGCTACCTGTAGATATTTAGGCGTTGCCGAATAGCAATCTACAGAAACGAGTTCGGTTAAAGGTCTTTTTTTCATTGCATTTTTACGTTGGTCAGCCAACCTTCATAATCGCCCACAATGGTAAGATTATCAAAATTGGGTTCAAGGTACGTTTTATCGCTGTGCAACTGGGCAATTTCGTCAATTGATGCCCACAGCCCGCTCCCAAGGCCCGACAAATACGCTGCTCCCAAGGCCGAAACGTCCGCAAGGCCGATGGTAGCGACGGGTTTTGCCAACAAATCGGCCAAAAATTGCACCACAAAACCGTTGGAAGTTATTCCTCCGTCCACCATCAACTCTTTCAAATCAACTTCGGTATCTGATTCCATCGCCGAAATAATGTCCTTAATTTGGTACGGAATCGACTCCAACGCCGCCCGAACGATGTGGTTTTTGGAACTCCCAAACGTCAAGCCCGTAATCGACGCTTTACGTTTCATGTTCCAATGGGGAGCGCCCAAGCCGCTAAAGGCAGGCACAAGATACACCCCGCCGTTGTTTTCTACCGCCCGTGCCATGGCCTCAGTTTCGCGACTGTCTTGTATCAATCCGAGTTCGTTTTTGAGCCATTCGATGGTTGCACCGCACGTTACAATAACGCCTTCTAAGGCATAATCTACTCTTCCTTCTACGCTCCAACAAACCGTCGTCATCATTCCTTGGGTCGAGTTTTTACGCTCACTGCCCACGTTCATCAAAATTGAGCAGCCTGTTCCCAAGGTCGCTTTGGCCGTTCCCGATGAAAAACAACCTTCCCCAAAAGCCGCCGCGTGGCTGTCGCCTATCATGGCGGTAATGGCTACGGGAGTGTCGAAAAGTCCTTCAAAATCGGAGCTACCGAACGCAAACGCCGAGGGTTTAGGTTCGGGCAAACGGAGGTTAGCAAGTCCAAATGCTCCCAGCAATTCGGTATCCCACGCAAGGGTATCTAAGTTGAAAAACAACGTGCGCGAAGCATTGGTATAATCCGTCAAAAATTGTTGTCCTTGGGTGATTTTAAACAACAGCCACGTATCGACCGTTCCAAAATGCGCGCGCCCTTCGGCAATGGCGGTTTTGACGGTTTCCACGTTTTCGTTGAGCCACATCACTTTTGTTCCCGAAAAATACGGGTCAATAATCAACCCCGTTTTCGCGCGCACATCTTCTTCTAACCCTTTGTTTTTCAGTGATTCACAAACTTGAACGGAGCGTTTACATTGCCATATCACGGCATTATGCAGCGGCTGTCCGTTTTCATCCCAAAGCACAAACGTTTCGCGTTGGTTTGAAATACCCACCGACTGAATCTCAGACGGTTTACCCCCTTTTGATATAAACTCCGCCACGCACTTCCGTACTGAAGTGAGCACGTTTTGATAGATTTCTTCAGGGTCTTGTTCAGCAAAACCTTCGCCAAAATAATGCGTTTTTAAAGGTTCTGATGCCCGTGCGACAGCGTTACCCTTTGCGTCAAAAATCAAGGTTTTGGTGCTACTTGTGCCTTGGTCGATGGAGAGAACCAGCTCCCCAGCCCCCAATGGGGGAGTTAATATACTATCTTTCATTTTTGGAATTTGCTTTATCAATAATGACGGCCAACAAAATCACGAAGCCTTTGACCACTTGCTGCCAAAAAGGGGAGACGTTGAGCAACACCAATCCATTGTTCAACACACCGATAATGATAGCGCCCAGCACCGTTCCCCAAATACTTCCTTTTCCGCCCGAAAGCGATGTACCGCCAATGACCACCGCCGCAATTGAGTCCAGTTCGTAGCCCGTTCCTGCGTTGGGCTGGGCAGAATCGAGGCGCGAAGTTACCATGAGTCCGCCTACCGCCGCCAATGCGCCCGCGATGGTATAAACAATGATTTTGACTTTGTTGATATTGATTCCCGACAAAAGAGAAGCATTTTCGTTGCCGCCGATGGCGTAGATGTAGCGTCCTAACTTGGTTTTGTCCGATAAAAATACCGCCAACGCCACCACTGCCGCGCTGATCCAAACAGGAACGGGAACGCCTAAAAACCAGCCTGTTC
>JBDHXS010000328.1:0-7673 GCA_039810845.1 Runella sp.
CCTATATTCTTGATGGGGGCGAAAGTCAAGTAGGAATCGAATCCACCATTGTAGGATTTGAAGGAGACGATGCTGTAGTATATCGATTGGGTGGCGTTTCGGTAGAAGCATTGGAAAATGCCATTGGTAGCGTCAAAGTTGTGGCGCATTCCAGCTCTAACCCCAAAGCACCAGGAATGTTAAAAAGCCACTATTCGCCTCGTAAATCATTGTTTACTAAAGACTTACAGCAACTCTTTGATCAGTATCCAAAAGAAGGAATTGGTTATTTGTCGTTCCAAAAAACAAACAAAAATCTGCCGTTAGAAAATCAAAGAATCTTATCAATTTCGGGCAATTACGCCGAAGCAGCCAAACACCTCTTTTCCTACATGCGGCAACTCGACAGTATGTCTATTGAAGTAATCTATGCCGAACTTTTACCTGAAAAAGATCTCGGGCGTGCCATCAACGACCGCATTCGTAGAGCAGCGGTGAGAGAGTAAAGGTGGCAGTCATAATTGCTTATTGCACTAAAAGAATTCAAAAAGCGAGCAATTTTTCAGAATAATTTCTATTCCTAAAAAACACAAATGTGGTCAAAGCGGTTATTTCTTTATGGAATCTATTGATTTTACCCAGCCCAGCATTTTTGCTCAAACGGCTTTTTACCTGTTTTTGGGGATATTTGGGCGATATGTTTTGATTGCGGCATTGTTTCATTATCTGTTTAAAGTCAAGTACCGCTCTTTCTTTCAAAATCGTGAAGTGAGTCAACGTCCACGACGGCCAGAACAACATTGGCGCGAAATCGGTTTTTCATTCTTGACTGCGGTTATTTTTGCCCTCGCAGGTACAGGAATGGTAGTGGCATGGCAGTTGGGTTATACGCGTATCTATTTAAACTTCAACGATTATTCACCCGTTTGGTTTGCACTTAGTATTCCGATTGTTTTGTTTTTACACGAAACCTACTATTATTGGCTTCATCGCTGGATGCACCACCCACGTGTCTATAAATGGGTACATAAAGTCCACCACGACAGCATTACTACTTCGGCTTGGACTTCATTTTCATTTCATCCCATCGAGAGTATTTTACAAGCAGTAGTTTTGCCTGTTTTGATATTTGTCGTTCCGCTTCACGCCATTGCTATTGGAATTATTTTGTTGACCATGACCACCACAAGCGTCATTAATCACCTCAATACTGAGCTTTATCCGCGCGATTTTCATCGGCATTGGTTTGGCAAGTGGTGGATTGGAGCCACCCACCACAGCCTGCATCATTCGCAGTTCAAGTACAATTATGGCTTGTATTTTACCTTTTGGGACAAATGGATTGGAACCGAAAGTCCTGATTTTAAGAAGCTATTTGAGAAAAAAACAAAAAAAGTGTAAAAAGTGCAGAATGTCGAATTGTATTTATTTCAGCTCGACATTCTGCAATCTCCACTCGACATTTCTTTTATTCTTCCCAGCCAAACGAACGTTCAACGGCTTTTTGCCAGCCTTTGTAGAGTTGGCTACGCTTTTCCTCACTCATGGTAGGTGTCCATGTTTGGGCAATACCCCAGTTTTGACGCAAATCATCAAAATTTTGCCAATAGCCTACGGCCAGCCCTGCTGCATAGGCTGCACCCAAGGCCGTCGTTTCTGTGACAGCGGGGCATACCACAGGTACATCAAGCATATCTGCCTGAAATTGCATCAAGGTCTGATTAGCTACCATTCCACCATCCACACGCAATGATTTCAGCTCAATTGCCGCGTCTTTTTCCATCGCATTCATTACGTCCAAGGTTTGATAGGCTGTTGCTTCCAACACTGCCCTTGCAATGTGGTTTTTGTTGACATAACGCGTTAGTCCTGCAATTACACCGCGTGCGTCGGCTTTCCAGTATGGGGCGTATAAGCCCGAAAAAGCAGGTACGATATAAGCGCCACCATTGTCTTCCACTGTTTTTGCCAAGGTTTCTACCTCACCACTGGTCTGAATCATTCCCAAATTGTCGCGCAACCACTGCACCAATGCCCCCGCAATTGCCACACTACCTTCTAATGCGTAATTGACGGGCTGGCTTCCAAATTTGTAAGCCACGGTCGTCAATAATCCTTGTGTTGAAGCCTTGAGTTCTGCTCCTGTATTCAATAACATAAAACAGCCTGTTCCATAAGTATTTTTGGCTTGTCCAGGCTCAAAGCAAGTTTGTCCCACAAGCGCAGCGTGTTGGTCACCCAAATCTCCCGCAATAGGTACATTGGGAAGCACATCCAATACCACATTGCCATACACTTCGCTACTACTTTTAATAGCAGGCAGCATGGCTTTGGGGATTTCAAACACCGAAAGCAACTCATCATCCCATTCAAGGGTTTGTAGATTCATCAGTTGTGTCCTACTGGCATTGGTGACATCTGTGACATGAACACCACCGTTTGTACCACCCGTCAAATGCCAAATCAGAAAAGTATCCATGTTTCCAAAAAGTGCATCGCCACGTTCGGCATCTTCTCGTAAGCCAGCTACATTATCCAGAAGCCAACGGAGTTTTAAGCCGCTGAAATATGTAGCCAAAGGCAAGCCTGTTTTGGCACGAAAGCGGTCTTGCCCTCCGTCTTGAGCAAATTGATTGACCAAGTCGCCTGTGCGCGTATCTTGCCAAACAAGGGCATTGTAATAAGGTTTTCCTGTCCGACGATTCCAAACAGCAGTGGTTTCTCTTTGATTAGTAATTCCTACTGCAGCAATATCAACTGCCGAAATAGAAGCATTTATACGCGCTTGAGCGATTACTTCGAGAGTATTTCTTCTGATTTCCTCTAAATCATGCTCTACCCAGCCTGGTTGGGGGTAAATCTGTTGGTGTTCTTTTTGTCCGACAGAGATTATATTTCCCTGACGGTCAAAGATAATACAACGGGTACTGGTAGTACCTTGGTCAATAGCAGCTATGTATTTCGACATTTGGAATAAGGGTTTTTAGTCAATCAACTTATACAAACTTTCAATACCAAAATATATACTGTATAAAAAAGCTAAACTTATCATACCATAAATACACACAGTAAACAATAGCTTACTTCGAGATTGTAAATATGAAAGCCCAATGTAAAGTGTTATCAGCAAACTAAAGAAAGATTGTAAAAATAAACGCCCATGAAAACACGACCAAGCATCGTACTTGAAGCCAGCCGTCAATACCAATGCCACACTCATCAACAGAAGCCCCAACCAAGTAGTTTTTTCAATATTCACTTTAAATTCTGCTACAGTAAGCGAAGACAATCGCATAAAAAATCGAATGGTTTGAGTCATCAGTATGCTTATTCCAAGCAATATTAGAAAGGTGGGAATCAGCGCTGCTAAGTAAATTAGACTACCTATATACCTAAAACGGGTTTTTACACCCAAGTTGAAGTCATTTTCAAGGTCAGCAAATTTGTACCAAAAAGAAGCATACATAATGACGGGATATACATGTACCAATTTATCATCCCCGTTATAAATAGTGGGAGATTTCATCAAACGGGGCAGATGAAACCCGTAGAAGCTCTTGGGGCCAATGTATGCTCGTTGGTCATTTAATGGAAAAATATCCATGTTATGCACCACAGGACGTCCTTCATAATACCAGTTTTCGGCAAATTTATATCCACCTACTGTCATCGTAATGACTCCCAAAAACGCAAGCCGCAATAAAATTTGCTTCCAGCTGGTATTAAAATACCATAAAGTCAAAGCAATAGCCCCAAAAACAATAGGAACAAAAGCCAAAAAAGTACCTTTCGTCAAAAGGCCAAGGCCAAGTGCCAATGCAAGCCAACGTTCTCCTTTGGCAGACGGCGTCTGAAAATAGCTCGATAGTAACCAAAAGCACCAAGTTCCCAGCAAAAAAGACAAGCTATCGTTAGTAACATATAAAGAAAACGTAATATAAGAATGCAGAAAAATAGCCAGCAAAAAACTTATATTTCGCGCCACAATGTTTTTAAAATGGTGTTTTGCTAAGAGATACAAAACGTAGAGGTTAAGGCAAGAGAAGATAACAGAGAGTATTTGAGTTACTTTTTGGTTATATAGTTCGTCGAAAGCATAGAAAGGCTGAGCCAATAAATAATACAACGGAGGATGCATAGCACAAAAAATCTCGCGTGTATGGGGCAAACGATGTTGATTTGCAATAAAATTAATGATTTCACCGTGGGCATCTGCTCCGAAGGGAGAAATAAAAAAGTATAAAACAATTCTCAAGGCTATGCCAAACCAAAGTAAGTAAGTGAGCGTTTGGCTGCGTTCAAAAAACGAAATCAACATTAGTTAAAAGAGGTAAAATACGCAATCTATAAGTAGTCTATTCTAAAGATGAATTCTACTTAATGAGCAACAAAAGTAAAGATTAATGGGAGCTTTATCGCACTTTTTTCTTGCAAAACCCGTTATTTTCGCAGAATTTCGCAGGCTTTTTTCTATGTTCCACCAAATACACTTTTTATGCTTTTAAGGCACGATGAAAAGTTCTTACACAAACCTAATTGAGCAGACGTTTGAATTCCCAACGCTGGAGTTTAACGTCCAAAACGATGAATTATCGTTTAACAATGTGCCTCTCATGGACATTATTCGCCAGTACG
The DNA here is from genome assembly GCA_039810845.1 of Runella sp. Lineage (GTDB taxonomy): Bacteria > Bacteroidota > Bacteroidia > Cytophagales > Spirosomataceae > Runella. Next base: position 4,615 of record JBDHXS010000328.1, read on the forward strand.
GTACACCCCTCAAAATCACTTATTTACCTAAAATTGGCGAGCATATTAGCAACGCCAAACAACTGTTTAAAAACGCTTTTAAACGTTTCAATTACAAGGGTTCTTATACTTATTGTTATTGTACTAAATCCTCCCATTTTAGTTTTGTGTTGGAAGAAGCCCTAAAGCATAATATCCATCTTGAAACCTCTTCGGCTTTTGATATTCCCATCATTCGCAATCTTTATAAGACGGGCAAAATAGCCAAAAATACCTATATCATTTGTAATGGCTACAAGCTCCCCAATTATCAACGTGCCATCACGGACTTAATCAACGACGGCTTTAACGTGATGCCTGTACTCGATAATTTACGTGAAATTGAGTACTATGAGAAAAACGTCACTGCTGAATCTGTCAATTTTGCCATTCGTATTGCCACCGACGAAGAGCCTAATTTCGCGTTTTATACGTCAAGATTGGGAGTACGATACAGCGACATCAACGAACTTTATAAAGAAAAAATACAGAACAATCCGAAGTTTAAACTCAAAATGCTTCACTTCTTTATCAATACAGGCATGAAAGATACGGCCTACTATTGGAGTGAGTTGACGCGTTTTATGTTTAAATACTGCGAACTAAAAAAAATCTGCCCTGACCTCGACTCTATTGACATCGGAGGGGGGCTTCCGATTCAGACATCTTTGCAATTCAACTACGATTATCAGCAGATGATTGACGAAATCGTCGAAAATATCCAGTGGATTTGTAACAAAAACAATGTTCCTGTACCGCATCTTTTCACTGAGTTTGGTAGCTATACCGTAGGAGAAAGTGGCGCCGTAATTTACCAAATCATTGACCAAAAGCTCCAAAACGACAAGGAAATGTGGTACATGATTGATGGTTCTTTTATCACACATTTGCCCGATTCGTGGGGAATGAATCAAAAATACATCATGTTGGCCGTAAACAACTGGGACAATGCCTACCAAAAAGTCAATATTGGTGGCTTGACCTGCGACTCGCAAGATTTCTATAATACTGAGGCGCATAGTGCCGATTTGTATTTGCCCATTTTTGAGTTGGAAAAAGAAGTTCAATATGTAGGTTTTTTCCATACAGGGGCTTATCAAGAATCGCTCGGTGGTTATGGTGGAATTCAACATTGTTTGATTCCTGCACCACAGCACGTTTTGGTTGATAGAGACGAAGAAGGAAACATTGTAACCCGATTATTCGCTAACCAGCAAGATAGCGATAGCATGTTACATATACTGGGCTATGCACAAAACCCAGTTCCTGAAAATACCGAAGAACACCCAAACGGACAAGTCATTGACATAGAAGCCGAAGAAGAATTAGCTCACAGCTAACAATAAAAACGGCACGATTTTCGTAGTAAAAAAGTTATAACTTACAGTAAGCAATATTAAGAGGTATTGCTTACTGTATCTGTCTTATTCAAGAAATATGAAAAAAATACTTTCTCTCGCGTTGATTATGGTCGTCTTAGCAGCTTCAAGTTGCAACCGCAAAGGATATTGCCCTGCTTATGACAGCGCTTCAAAGGTTGAAAAAAAGGCTTAATCTGCTCCTAATACCAACTGAGTAGCAGCCCAAAAATCGGGAGCATATTTATCGCCAGCCCCCCCTTGAGGATTATGACTCAAATGAATGGTACGTACGCCCACACGTTTGCCAGCTTGCATATCGTGTGGACGATCTCCTACCATCCATGAATTCGTTGTGTCAATATCATACTTCGCAATCGCCTTTTCAAGCATGAGCGATTCGGGTTTGCGCATTAGTGAGCAACTATCATAATCGGGGTGATGCGAGCAAAAGTATAAGTCATCAAGCAGGTATCCGCATTGTTCCTGAAAGTATTGGTGACATTTCCAGACTTCTTCTTTAGAATATAACCCTTTAGCAATACCCGCCTGATTGGTAATCACAATCAACAAATAGCCTGCGTTTTTCATTTGCTGTAGTCCTTCTATTACCCCTTCTGGGATAATCATATCTTCTGGCTGATATAAATAACCGTCAATGTCCTGATTAAGAACTCCATCACGGTCTAAAAAAACACACTTTTTCTTCATATTTATAGTTAAAGCATTGAAATTCAAAAATAATACTATTTAATGATTTTTTTGTAAAAATCTCATTTAAAAATTTCAAAAAAATATTATAAAAGTTCTTGATTATTCTTTAAAAGTTATTTTTTGTTTGGTTTTATTGAATAAAATTCCTGTTTTATTAAAAAATAGTTCAACAAAAATAGTAGATTTGCAGTATAATATTTGTTTGCTCGCTTTTTTATAAAAATTTACTTCTCACATGAAATTAGACCAGATAGACCGCAAGGTTTTGGATATTTTGCAAGCCAATGCCAAAATCACTAATGCACAACTTTCAAAAGAAATTGGTCTTTCGCCTGCTCCTACTCTCGAACGGGTCAAAAAATTGGAACAACATGGTATTATCCAAAGCTATCATGCACAACTGGACCGAGAAAAAGTAGGTTTAGGTGTGACTACATTTATCCAAGTTTCGTTGGTTGGACATAAAAAAGATGTAACTGACTCTTTTGTCAAACGAGTGAGAGAAATTCCAGAAATCATAGAGTGTCACCACATTACAGGCTCAGGCGATTTTTTGTTGAAAGTAATTTCAAAAGATATTGCTTCGTACCAAAAATTACTTCTTGAGTGTATCAATGAGATTGAAGAAGTAGCCAATACCCAAACGATGGTGATTTTATCGACCTTCAAGGAAAGCAAAGTTTTGCCAATTCCGTATTAGTATTTATCTCTTTAAGGCTTTTCAACGAGCGTGGCTTTTAAGTCGCGCTCGTTGTATTTATAGCCGTTTATCCTTTTTTGGTTGAACTCCGAGCTCACTCAATGTACCTTTCCTCAAAAATTGTTCGCCATGACCTTTAAAGACTTTAATTTTCTTCTTATCAGGCTTTTTCTGGGCTATTTGTTTACCTCTTCGGGTCTTTGTAAACTCACAGAAGGGCATTTTGGGCAATTGATTGGTCCACCTTTGTTGATTCAACAACTTACTCC
>JBDHXS010000329.1:0-7669 GCA_039810845.1 Runella sp.
TATTTTATACATCCCTCCCTTTTTTTCTTTAAATAACTTGTAAATAGCTTCAACAAAACTTAGCACAGCTAATGTATTCAGAAATAATATTATTTCTGATAGATAGAAAAATTGTAAGTGATTAGTACCTGAGAAAATAAAAAAACTAATTCCGAACGCTAATGATAAACAGCAAGAGTATAGACCGAAAAATAAATTAGCTTTTAGTTTTGGATAATTGATGTAAAAAGCAATATGAAGTATCATCAAAATTGCAAATATGCCACTTTTAAAAATGGATAGTAAGGCAGAAATGTCAGTATGTATTTTTTGTATGTTGTTTTCAGTTGTATTGACTCGACAAATCCATATCTGTAAAGTACCGTTATATTGTTTGCTATTATCTGCATACATAGCGTATGGAATATCTTTTTGGTACGCAAAACGAATCGCCAAAATTTGTTCACCTCCTCTTTTTAATGGTAGCATAATGACTTTGCCCAATGGTTGGTATGCTTTTACTTTCAATGGGTTACTTTTGATTTCTCCAAATTGGTAAAATTGTTTTCCATTCAAGAAAAGTTCTGATGCTCCCAATTGCCAAACCATAAGAGCCAAACCTTCGCTATTCAAAGAGCTATCTATATTTATATGAAAACGAAACCAACCGATATCTGCTTTTTGAATCTGTGGTAAATCCAGAATAGATTGAGAAGGGTCAATACTCTCCCATTTGCTGTCATCAAAATCGGGTTTTGCAAAATCAGGGTTATCGCCGGCGTGCCATTTCCAGCCTTTGTCCAGCAAAATGCCTTTTGTAGGAATGCTATCAATTCGAAATACCTCATTTTGGGCCAAACTGCCCAAATGAATACTTGTGAAGACAATCAGCGTCAGGAGTATTTTCATTGAATTATAAAGGAATAGAGATGGTGGAGGAAGTACCTATATTCGGTTTTGAATCATACTGCCACATTCCATTGAGGCTTTCTACCCGGGCTTTTATATTTTTCATGCCTTTTCCATCGGAGTCATTGTCAAAAAAGCCACGCCCATTGTCAGCGATGAAGAGTTTCACTTGATTCTGTTCACGGGTAAGGTCAACTGATGCCTTGGTAGCGTGGGCATGTTTGAGGATATTGTTGATGAGTTCGAGGCAAATGCTGTAGAGTTCAAACTCTGTTTTGGCCGAGAGGCGTCCCAATTGCGGATCGATGAACAGGTCAAATTGAATGGTTTTGGTTTGATTTATTTTTCGGACAAAGTGCCTGAGTGCTTCGGCCAATCCCTGCTTTTCAAATTCTTCGGGGAGAAGGTTATGGGAGAGGAGACGGATGTCGTCGTAAGCGGTGTTCAACATTTGTTTGAGGTGCTGATAGACGTTTTTCTCCTCTGGGTCAAGCTTTTGAGGATCAATGGCGTTGACGGTATAGATCAGCGAGGACATGGTACTGCCTAAGCTATCGTGGAGGTCAGCGGCTACGCGCTTGCGCTCGATGGTTTGGCCTTTTAAAACCGATGCTGATATTTCTTTGTTTTTTCTTTTAAGGCTCTGATTATGATAAAAAAGTACGCCTGCAAGTGTCATCAAAAATGCAATACTGGCCAATAGCAAATTTCGAGTTTGTCGCTGGGAAGTCAGCTCATTTTGCTGAGTCAATTGTTCCATCGCTACTTTTTGTTGTTGATTGGCGATTTTAAACTCGGCTTCTTTTCGTTTTTTGTCTGCGTTTTGTTGGGCTACGAGTGCTTGTTGAAGTAAAAGGTCTTTGTTTAGAAAACTCATTTTAGATTCATTGAGCAAAAGAGTTTGTTTACTGATGGCTAATTCAGCTCGTTGACGTTCTATTTGAGTTTCTTTCTTCTGAGTTTGGAATTGCATTTCCAACTGAGTGAGCTTGAGACTCACTTCAGCCTTTTCGAGGGAGTCATTGATTTGCTGCGCTTTGGTGTAATGGTACAATGCTTGTTCATAGTTTTTGAGATTTTGATAACTTTTGTGGAGCATTTCATGGGCAGTACGAGCATAAGCCACCGACTTATTTTTTTCGGCAAGTTGTAGCGATAAGTTGGCCATTTTAACGACTTTTTCGGGCATACCAGCCCCGTCGAAAAATTCAGTGAGACGATTATAGGTAAAATTATCATTGATTTTTTCGGGATTTTTGTCAATATCAATGCCTTCTTTGGCAAAATAATAACGTCCGCTATCCAGCATATTGTTGAGTAAATAAGACGAGGCTACGTGCTTGTACTGAATAAGATCAGGACTTAGTTTGTATTTTCCAACCAGATACATAACCTTACGATGTATTTCCAATGCTTTGGTATAATTGTTCATACTTCGATACACATTACTCATGTAGTTGAGGGTATTGGCTTGGCTAAAATAGTCGTTATGTTCTTCAAACGTTTTGAGGGCTTGGTTGAGGTAAAAAAGACTTTTGTCAAATTGTAAATCCATCAATAGCGCGTTGCCAAGTCGTGCACTGGCAATACCTGCTTGTCGCCAGTTTTTTTCTTTTTCCCAAATCGCTATGGACTTGATGAAATCGGCTACCGATGAGTCTTTTTTGAGGTTAAACACATAATATTGACCACGTGCCCGATAAAAAAAGCCCCATCCTCGCTGCCATTTGGTTTTAGATAGCATTTTTTCACTTTCCCAGAGCCAATAGCGGACAGAGTCTAATTTCTGGAGACGATTATAGGTGGTGGCAAGGTTAATTTGGGTACCTATCAATAGCGTATCCTTTTGAAAAGAAGGCGACATTCGGCGAAATTCAGCGATTTTCCGCAAATCATCTTGTACGGTCTGTGCTGATGCACACAAGACACTCATCCAAAATAATATAAAAAGAACTTTCTTCACGGGCTTTTTGAGGGTTTAAGTATGACTAAAATTCTACTAATTCTACCAAACTTCCAAGCCCTCTAATCAAATATCATGGTAAACCATGAGACAAAAATCAGGGGATACCATGAGTTAAAATCAGGGTAACCGATGAAAAAAGGTTTCGGACAAAACTTACACCTTTGTATCAACTAATTCACCCTGTACTAATGCTCACCAAACGCGAAATGGAAGTACTTCAACTCATCAGCCAAGAACTGACCACGGAACAAATAGCCACCCGGCTGCAAGTGAGCGTCCCGACCATCGAAACCCACCGTCACAATCTATTGCAGAAGCTGGGGGCTAAATCGGTGGTGGGGATGATAAAAGAAGCCTATAAACAAGGGTTGATAGACTAACTGATACCCCCATGATTGGGGGGGACAAGCGAGCAGAAGTGAACCGAGATTTGTACCGAAACAGCAACCAACATATTTCCAACAATAACTAATAATCCCTACAATGAAAAAGTTAATTCTTAGTATGTTACTCCCCCTTTGGGGGCTGGGAGTCTTTGCCCAAACCGACCTTAAAGCTGCCTTTGAAAAAGGGTTAGCTGATTATGACAAAAATTCGATGGAGGCCATTCAACAAATGGACGACAAGCTGCGCTTTGTGGCTGGGCATAGTGGGCAGTTTTACGACAAGGCCGCAACGCTTGCTTTGCTCAAATCTCGCCCCGCTGCCAAAAGCGAGACCCAAATGAGCGACCTGCGCGTGAAACAATCGGGGAGTTTGGGTGTGGTATCGGGCATTAGAAACCATGCTTTGGTACTACCCAACGGCCAAAAAATGACGGGGAAAGATGCCTTCACCTATACCTTTGAATGGAAAAACAACAACTGGACGCTGACCGACTTACACCACACAAAAATAGACTATCAGACAGGAGGTGAAGACAACACGCTTACGACCCAAATGCAGCAAAAAATAGGGAACGAATACAAGACCGATTCAAAAGCCTTTTATGCCAATCGCCTTTCTGATGATTTTAGATATGCCACCGTGCAGGGCAACTATCTGACCAAAGAAATGGTTTTGAAAAGCGACAAGCAAAACATTATTTCGTCCGAGACGCTCCAACCTATCATTTTTCAATCGGGGGACTTGGCCGTTGAAACTGGTATCCACAAAACCGTGCGTTTAGACAAAGACGGTATCGAGCGCAGAAAGCAAGTAGCGGCTACCTATGTTTTTCAGCGGCGCAATGGCAAGTGGATGTTTGTAAGCTCGCAGCAGACAGATATAGCCACGCCTACTTCAGAAGACCAAGCTGCCGTTCGACAGGTGATTGATGCCGAAACCAAAGCCTATCACGAAGCTAATTTGGCTGTGTGGAGGAGTAACTGGGCCACTACTTCTTACATAGAACGACAGGATGAAAAACTCAGAAAAATGGCCAATACGCCTTACTTGAAAGGTGAAACCCTTCAAAAAGCTTATGAAGAATTTTCTAAAACCCACAAACCTACGGGGCTTACCACGGTAGTGAGCGATTATGAGTCGCATGTTTCAGGCAATTTGGCTTGGGCTACTTATACCCAAGAAGATAAAAAAGCCGATGGAAGTGTGGGACAAAAACAACGTTCGTTGCGCATTTTGGAGAAAATCAACGGCCAATGGAAGATTGTAATGCTGAGTCTGACGGGTTTTTAGGGATTTGTCGAGCGCACAAGTTTAGTTTTAAATGATTTGATGAAGCTAAATAAACCTCTTACCAATGAAAACTTCTACTGCTTTACTCATTTTCAGTATTTACGGCATTATCGTAGGGGCTGTGTTGCTCTTCCATGCCGCAGGCTCACTACACGACTACGGCACCCCCAATGTAGATGCCTACCACGTTGCCATTTTACAGTATTTGGGTATCGCTGATATTGGTTTGGGAATGATGGGGGTAATTATCCGCAACTCACCCGATGCCAACGCTATCAAGGGCTATTGGTATGTGGGGGCTTTTGTAACACTTGGTGCGGTACTAAAAGGCGCTTATGACATCGCCGCATTGGGGTTGACTGCCTCCGATTTCTTTTATGCTGACATGACCGTCCGCAGCTTTGTGGGCTTGGCGTGCTTGTATTTTGCTTTTAAGAAAACTAATTAGGCGGTCGGCAATCGGCTTTCAGCAATTAGACTTTTGCCGAATAAGGAAAAATAATTTTTCACCAATCAAACCATTAAGACAACAATGAAAAAACTACTCATCATCGCTTGCTGCTTTTTAGCAGTTGTTCAGTTGGCGGTAGCACAATCAAACGCTGAACGCAACAAAGCCATTTATCGCGAAGTAAATAAGGCAGCTAATGAATATAATTTTGCTGCCTATGGCAAATTCTACGCCGAATCGTTTGAGATCAAGGGCCTTGGCAAAGGTCCCGAAGCGGCTATAGCCAATGCGAAACGGTACGTAACCACTTTCCCCGACTTGCAAGTCAAAATCCTCGAACTCATTGCCGAAGGTGATTTGGTGATGGCTCGTTGTGAAGCTACTGGTACTCAAAAAGGCGAGATGATGGGTATAGCACCCACGGGTAAAGTCGGCAAAGTGGCTCATTGGACCATCAACCGCTTCAACGCCGAAGGAAAAATCATCGAAAGTTGGAATCTGAACGATAACTTATCGATGATGCGGCAGTTGGGAGCAATTAAATAAGTAGGAGTCATACACCCTAAATCCTCAAACTCATGAACACGAAAACTTTATTTACTTTCAACTCCATCGTTGCGTTATTGTTTGCGTTGCCTATGCTGCTTACGCCTCAATTGGTGATAGAAATGTACGCTGCGCCCTCCTATATAGGCAATGAACTGACTTGGGTAGTCACAAGAGGGTACGGCTCGCTGCTTTTCAGTCTTGGCGTCTGCCTTTGGTATGTAAGAAGTGCCTTACCCTCAAGGGGTATCAAAGGAATATTATTGTTGGCATTCGTAGGAGATATTCTTTTATCACTCGTTCACATCCATGCTATCGTCAACCATGTAGAAAATAATCAGGCATGGGGTATTGTAGTTATTGGCGTGATTTTGACGGTATGGTCTGGATTATTGTTACGCAAAATGCAATTTACTGACTAAGGAGAGGGGTGATACAATAGGACACATAGCTGACACTGATTTGCCTAATTTTCACAGATAAAGTAACGAAATCAGTGTAAATCTTTCTAATCAGTGTTATCTGTGTGCCATTGCTAACGAACTGAAAGCTTGATTTTTTCCACACAACTACTAACCCTTCACGAATATGCTTTTTATCGCTGACGATCACCGATTGTTTGTGGATGGGCTCCGTTTCATCATTGATTATGCCACCAATTACAAACTCGCGGGTGTGGTGCATAATGGCCATGAAGTGATGCCTTTTCTCAAAAAACAGCCCGTGGATGTCTTGCTGTTGGATATTGATTTACCTGGCAAGTCGGGTAAAGAAGTGGCAATGGAAGTAAAAAAACACTATCCATCAGTCCGAATTTTGGCTATATCCATGCTCAATGATTACGAAACAGTAAAAACCATGTTGGGGTTGGGCGTGACGGGCTATTGTCTGAAAACAGCAGGAAAAGAAGAACTGCTCAACGCCCTCGCCAACGTGAGTAGAGGCGAAGTATTTATCAGTGCTGAATTGATACCTGTCTTGCTCAATGGCCGTCGCCTCCCTTCTTCCCGAACCTCCCTTGCAAAAAATCCACTCCAAGACCTTACCGAGCGCGAACAGTTGATTTTGAAAGAATTGGCCAAAGGAAAAAATGCAGCGACGATTGCCGATGAAATCTACCTGAGTAAGCATACCGTAGAGAGCCACCGCAAAAACATCTATTCCAAACTCGACCTGCACAGTGTAGGGGAGTTGATGACGTTTGTGAGAGAGCATAGATTAATCTAATTGCCTTCATGGGTAACTTTATTTTTCGACACTTCTTTGTCGTCTTTTTGGGCTTGTTGGTTTTTCGGACCACTGCCCAAAAAAAGTATTTTGTGAGCTTGATAGATGCGGAAACAGGGCTGGCGCAGTCAACGGTTTATGCCATGATGAAAGACGCCAAAGGATTTGTCTGGTTTGGCACCGCCCAAAGTTTAAGTCGGTTTGACGGGAGCAGGGTTAAAAATTATGACTCCCAAGCTTTAATACCTCAAAATAAACTGGTTAGGGCGATTGTGGAAGATGCCAACGCTGATTTGTGGCTTGGCATGGGAGATTGTTTGGTAAGGTTTGACCGTAAAAAAGAAAAATTTATCCCTGTCAAAACCCAAACGCGAACAGGTTTAGATTTCGTGAAAGGTTGGCCCATGGCCATCAGGGGCACAAAGGTTTGGTGCATTTCGCCCCTTACCGGGGAAGTATTTTATTACGATTACGACACCCATAAAAAGGTAATATTTTTGACCCAAATTCCTTTTTTTAAAGACAATAATAATTTCTTTAACGGTAGTTTTTATGACCAAAAATCAAGCCTTTGGCTGCACCTGACCCAAGGAGTTTTACGATTTGATTTGAATAGCCATCAAGCTGCCTATTTCTTCAGCAAACATCCGCGCAATCAGGCAGGCAATCCGGATTCATTCTCTTATTTTTTTTCGCACAAAGACAGCCTCATTATAGGAAACTCCCAACAGGCCGTTGCCCTTCATACGGCTTCGTACGGGCAGCGACCCACCCAAAAAATAGGTGAATTCAATGCGGCCAACAACTCCGTCGTCCAGCCATGGCGAGACATCAGATCGCGGAAGTAGTCGGTGCGGAACCCCAGTTCCATCCAGCCGAACTTGCGCGTGGACCACACCGACATGCCGTCCAGG